>JAZUCP010000001.1:0-2055 GCA_045639165.1 Acetatifactor sp.
ACCCCATGGGCTTCGGTGAATAAGGAATAACTCATAAAAAAACTGAATATATGGATATAAGAGGATTCTACCTGCGGTAGAGTCCTCTACTTTTGCATTCCGGAGGGCAGTACAGCTTGGCGAGATATGGAAAAACCGCTAAAATATTAAGGTAAAATAACCGATATAGGTAAAGAAATAGCAAAGAGAGGCATTTTTATGCGTTACATCATTGTTTCAGATTCTTCTTCCAATATTTTTAAGCTGGAAGGAACGGAATACACAACGGTTCCCATGAAGGTCATTGCGGAAAAGGAATATGTGGATTCCACAGCGCTGGATCTTGCCGGCATGGTGGAAGATTTGAAGAAATTTAAGGGCAAGTCCGGATCTTCCTGCCCCAATGTGCAGGACTGGCTGGATGCGTTCGGCGATTATGATGCAGTGTTCTGTGCAACCATTTCAAAGAATCTTTCTGGCTCCTATAACTCTGCCAAGCAGGCTATGGAGACCTGGCTGGAAGAGAATCCCGGCAAGCGTGGATATGTCTTTGATTCCCTCGCTGCAGGCCCTCAGCAGATCATGCTCTGCGAGAAGATCGCACAGTTGGCAGAGGAAGGCAATGACTTTGATTCTATTGTGGAGAAAGCGCTGGAGTATCACAATCATACCCACATCCTGTTCCGTCTGGAGAGTTTGACAAACCTGGCAAGAAACGGTCGTGTCAATCCTGCTGTTGCCAAGATTGTGGGTGCCCTGGGTATTCGTGTTATGGGTGATGTTAAGGGTGGCCTGATCACACCTGTCCATAAGATTCGGGGTGACAAGAAGGCAATTCCTGTGCTTGTGGAGATGATGAAGGAACGTGGTTTCTATGATGGAGCCATTCTCCGGATTGCCCACTGCTTCGGTGAAGAGCCTGCCCTGATGCTGCGGGATGCAGTGTTGGCAGAATTCCCCAATACAAAATTTACGCTGGAACCCACCACGGCTCTTTGCAGCTTCTATGCTGAGGCAGGCGGACTGATGATTGGTTTTGAAGGCGGCTACAATACCGAGAACAACAATAAGGATTTCTAAAGAATAACGGCAGAGCCTCCCGGTGACGGGAGGCTCTTTTTTATGTGATATAAATTGCATAAATATACAGAACAGAATTCGGAAGGAAAGGCGGACAGCGATTTGCACAGTGAATTTCCGAAAGCGGGAAGAAAAACGCATGAAGCTGTGGGATGCTATAAAGAATATGTTGAATTATACAAACGGATCCCTGTGAATAAATGGTGAGTTTTCAATGGATGATTCGGATCGAAATCAATATTTTGGACTAAAAGAATGAAATAATGCATATTGAATCCATTAAATACAATATGAACATGAATAAATGTATATAGGAGTCCTGACTGCTGATGTTTGTTGCATAATATTTGGTAAAAGTCACTAACTTCCGGAAGAGAAAATGTGAAAACGGGTGCGAAGTGAATAAACTTTCTAAAGGTGTTGATCGGAGTGGTGATACACCGTTGACAAACGTCCGCAACGGGAGTATAATCCTTGTATTATTTCTCACCAAACAATGAATAATATACATTCGGAGGCATTATTTATGAATAAGGATAACATCAATAAGGTCGTTCTGGCCTATTCCGGCGGTCTGGATACATCCATCATCATTCCCTGGCTGAAGGAAAACTACAATAATCCTGAAATCATCGCCGTGGCCGGCAACGTGGGTCAGGCAGATGAACTGGATGGTCTGGAAGAAAAGGCCATCAAGACCGGTGCATCCAAGCTGATCGTTGCAGATCTGGTGGATGAGATGGTGGATGATGTTATTATCCCCGCGCTGAAGATGGATGCCAAGTATGAATCTTACCTGTTGGGTACTGCTTTTGCCCGTCCCATCATCGGCAAGCGTCTGGCCGAAATTGCATTGGCAGAAGGTGCTGATGCCATTGCCCACGGCTGCACCGGTAAGGGTAATGACCAGGTCCGTTTTGAACTGGCCATCAAGCGCTTTGCTCCCGACATGAAGATTATTGCAGCCTGGCGTGAATGGGATATCAAGTCCCGTGA
>JAZUCP010000002.1:0-10120 GCA_045639165.1 Acetatifactor sp.
TGGTTCAAAGATTCCGGACCGGTTCAACCCTGATCTGCGGAGGCAACAGCTCCGGTAAAACCAGTATTTTAAATGCATTAAAGGAGACGCTTCCTGACAATATGGCAGTGTTGGTTGCTCAGCAGGCGGACGAGCTTACCACCAAATGGCATCCGGATATGATGTTTTTGCATTCCCTTCCGGGAACGGGAGAGAGTGTGGTTCATTATGATCTAAAGCACATCAGTATCGCCGGGCTGACCATGGATGTGGAATTTTTTATCATCGGTGAAGTGAAGGGAGAAGAGGCTTTGTACCTTTTAAATGCTGCATATACGGGGCAATTGTGTGCGGCAACCATTCATGCTCCCTCGGCAGATAAGGCTCTGGATAAACTGGTGGATTATGCCATGTATGAGAGCCGGTATTCCAGAAGGGAATTAATGAAAATGATGGAGTGTTTTCATACAATTGTTTTCATGGAAAGGTTTAAGGTAAAGCAAGTCTATAGTAATAAAGGCTGGAACGAGGAAAAGGAATCAATGGAGTATGAGCGGATCTATGGATAGATTTGTATGGGTAATGGGGATATTGCTGGGTGCAGAGCTGTTAACCGTATTTATAAGTGTGTTTTGGTGGATTAGAAGAAACAGTCTGGTTCACAATATGGTTCTGCGGGTTCCAAAAAACTTGTCAAAGCAAGATGGAGTGATTCGGAAAATAGATGAAATGCTTTTGTACAGTGGTCTGTATCAAAAATGGTCCTTTTTGACGACGGAGAGATGGATCCTACTTCAAGTGTTTATTGTAAGTGGAGTCGCTTTGGGTGTGTTGATATGTGGAGTAGCGGTTTGGAAGGGTATGCTGATTTTGGTGGGAGTTTATGCAATACAGTATATACTAATCAGTATTATGATGGCGGGAAATTATAAACGAGTAGAGGAAGATTTGTTAAAGTTTCTAGATTTTTTGGGAAATTATAGTATTACATCCGGAGAAGTTACCTCTATTTTATACCAAATAAGCGGATATCTGGGAGAACCACTAAGAGGCGCTTTACGAGAGTGCTATTATGAGGCACAGACTTTTGGAGATACTTCAGCAGCACTGATCAGTATGAGCAATAAGATCCAGCATCCTAAATTTAGGGAAGTAATTCGGAATATAGAGGTGACCATGCGCTATTCAGCAGATTTTACTATACTGGTTAATCAATCCAGAAGGTCCGTCAGGGAGCATATGAAGCTTGGGCAGGAAAGAAAGGCATTGGCAAAAGAGGCAGGAATCAACATGCTGATTTTGGGAGGAATGACAGCGGTTATTTTTCTGGCGGTGGAAAAGCTGGCAGGAGTTTCTATGGAGAAGGTACTGTTCGAAACCTGGATCGGACGAGGGAGTCTGCTTGGAATTGGTTTGATAGTGTTTTTGTTTTATCTACAGGTTAGGAAGATCGACTGATAAAAAACGATAGATCGGAGGCAGAATAGATGGAAATAGCTCACGGGATATGGTGTGCAAAAGTGCTTATGGCTTTTTGTGTATTAGCGGGACTGCTATATTTTGGAATCAATGTCTCGCCCAAAAGGGTTGTTTTGCAGGCTTATGAAAGTCTGTGTATGAAAGCCCAAAAAACCAGATGCTCTTGGTGGGATTATGGAAAATGGGATGATTTTTTAACATCTAATGGAGCAAAGTTTCACTATGGCAATTGGATCAATCCGGTTTCATACATGGCAATATGCTTTTTGGCCGGCGTTTCTGGTATGGCTATTGGGATCGGATATGGTCTGTGGAGCGGTATTATTTTGGCGGTTCTGGGAGTGTTTTTGCCCGGAATATTATTGGAATATCTGAATAAAAGGGATAATGAAAGGATGCTGACTGAGTTGGATCTTGTATACAGCGCCTTGGCAATCCAGATCAGAGCCGGTGTACATGTATCCAATGCACTGATGGAGAGTTATAACAGCGTATCCCATCCACGGTTATATGCTGCATTAAAGGAGCTGTGTGGGGATTTAGTGGTTAATGCGGATCTTGGCAGCGCGTTGGAAACCTTACAGAGAAAATTTAATAACAAATATATTGATACTTTGAGTATTACCATTATGCAGGCCTGTGAATCCGGTCAGGCCGTAGAATTATTGGGGGATATTGGGGAACAGATCAAGGATATGGAGGTTCTTATCCAGCAGAAGAAAAAAGGACAGTTGGATAGAAGCACAACCTTTTATCAACTGGGAATCTTTGTGATTAGCTTAGGGCTAACCTTGTATCTTTGTGTTACCAATATGTTCTCAGCAAGTTTATTTTTTAATTAACAGGAATAAGATGGAGGATTTTGTAATGAAAAGAATCAAAGAAAAGTTAACAGGCTATATGATTACTAAAAGCAGCGGAATTGATGGATTGCTGGTGACAGTGGGATTGTGCATCATTGCATTGGTTTTGTGTGTGGTAATGAAGGATAGTTTGACAACATTTATCACAAGCATTGTTACATCTATGCAGAATAAGGCCATAGGAATATTGGATATCAGTAAGGTTTAATATGAAAAGGGGAATGTATCGTTCTGCTTCCGGTAACGTGCTGGATTTCCTGACTGCAATGATCACTATTTTAGCCATTGCAGTTGTGGTGACGGCATCCTTTTCCTCCATGGAGTTAATGGTTAAAAAGCTGGAAATTAGTCAGATTTCCAGAAAATATATTTTACATATGGAAACAAAAGGATGTCTGGAAGCTACCACAGAGGCAGTCTTATGTCGGGAGTTGACAGAGACCGGCCTGATCAATATAGATCTTACAGGTACCACCAGACAGGCAGTGGGCTATGGAGAAGCGGTGTTGCTATGCGTTCGAGGTGAGCTGAAGGGCAGTGTATTAAGTGGGAATTGGTGGTTGGACGGCTTTGAGGAAAAGACCTATTATGTTGAAGAAAAACGTATGTCAACAGCAAAAAATTAAGCATTCCGGAGCGGTGGATTATTTTATGGGGCTGCTAATGGTGTTTGTGGTCTCAATGATGATGCTGGCATGTGTGAAAATATCCCATTTCATGATTGCGGGAGCCTATGTGGAAGATGCTTTGGCGGCTTCTAATCTGGCATCGGCTCTGATTGATGTGGAGAATTATGGAAGGGATGGGACTTTGAAGATATTTGATCCCCAGGGAGCGTATGCGGTTTATAAGGAAGCTCTTTTTATGAATCTGCAGTTGGATGAAGATGGCAGACCTTTTCAAAGACAATTGTTGGATGGACAGGTAATGGTTGAAGAGTATCGCATATACAACGTAATCGGTGATCAGATTGATATGTATATGTTGGACCCAAATGGGATCATGCAGAATTGTGGGATGGGAAGAATAGGAGAAATTGTTACCTTGGATGGAGTGGAGGTGGAAACTACCACCATATACAGTAAGGTTTCTTTTGGTGTACCCGGTTTTGTAGGGCAATATATACAGGCAGAAAAGGAAAACAGTGTGGATGTTAAAAGATATGAAGAAGAGTGAAAAGAATAGGAACGAAGGGAAAAACCGGCGAATTTTACCGGGTGTAATTGCCATATCCTTTCTTGCGTCGGCAATTACATTTTTTATGCTTTTGAAAATAGAGCAAAATATGCTTCAGAATTATGAGAAGGTAAAAGTGTGGATAACAGCAGCTACTTTACAAAAATCTGTGGAAATCACAGAGGAAAATATGCATGTTTATTTTCAGCAGGTAGAAGTAGATAAATCTATTTTGCCAGAGAATAGAGTGATGGAACCAGAAAACTTAAAAGGATCCAGAACCGGGTTGATCATTTCAGAAGGAAGCATCTTGACGGATAGTATGTTTGTCAGTGATGAGAGCTATCGGAGTAATCTGATAAGTCCTGTTATTGTAGGCTGTAAGGCGGATGATTTATATCAGGTGGCAAGCGGTATCCTGAGAAAAGGAGATCATGTCAATGTATACACAGTGAATGAGGAACTAGAAGAAACATATCTACTGTGGGGAAATGTATTGATTGAGCAGACCTTCGATCAGGCAGGCAATCGGATTGCACCGGAGGATACTTCGACAGCGGCGGCCAGAATCAATCTGCTTATGGAAGAAAGCTGGACGGAGCAGTTTTATACGGAATTGAAAAAAGGTTCAATGAGGATGGTAAAAATATGGGATTCTTAAAATCTAAAAAAAAGAAAGGAATCATTCTGGGGATAGGAATGGTAATTCTGTTTTGGTCAGCAGGGTTGCTTGCGAAACTGGAAGCAACGTCTGAACCTGAGGTTTCGCTGGAAGAGGAGTTAATACAGGCATCTGAGGTTACACAGGAGCCGGAAATTACACCAAAACCGGAGGTGATGCCTGAATCGGAAGTCACTCAGGAATTGGAGGCAACACTGAAACCGGAAGAGAAGCCTGCACCGGAATCCTCTCAGGAATTGGAGGCAACACTGAAACCGGAGGAGACGCCTGAATCGGAAGTCACTCAGGAATTGGAGGTAACATCGAAACCAGAGGCCACGCCCCAACCGGAAGTTATAATGAAACCTAAGGTGTCACCGGAACCGGAATCTATGCCAGAATCGAAACCTTCACAAGAAGAACTGCCTCAGGCCTCCCATGTTTGTGTGACTGAAATTCTTTGTGAGGAAGCAGATTGTGTAAGTTCCGGAAAAGAGAGAGAATATTGTGCAGAATGTAATAAGATATTGTCGGAGCAGGAGATACCGGCTCTGGGACATGACATGAAGATGGTTGTATGGGAATCGGCAACTTGTCTAAAAAGTGGATTTTATAATAATATTTGTGAACGATGTGGATTGACGGAAAGTGTAACAGAGGCTCCTTTGGAGCATGTGGTAGAAGAGGTGGTAATCAAGGAAGGAAATTGTATGGAAGATACCATCATCAGAATGATATGTAAAAATTGTGGGCAACAGGTTGACAGTGATACCAGATATACGCCTCAGGTACATAATTGGACAGAGGCTGAAGTGGAAGGAGAGCTTCTTACTTTTTGCCAATGGTGCGGTGTGGTAAGGTAGAGGTAGCGTATGAAAAGACAAGTTTGGTTCCGTTTTTTTTGTGTATTAATCTGTGCACTGAGCCTGAGCTGTGCATTGTGGATAAATAGCCGGGCAGAAACAGTATTACGGACCAATCCATATATCACATTGAGTCCGGATAAGAATGCATTTACTACAAATGCGGACGATAGAGATACAGAGTGGTACACAAGAGGATATACCGTTTCTATTCAAAGTGAATTAAATCTTAGGGAAACAAAACCGGGAGAGCATTATTATAACGTGGTCAGAAAAGGTGAAGTATCTGTAGGAAAATGGGTTGTGGAGCATGTGCCCGCGCGCTGTGTTCACAATATCGTATTAAAGATCAATCATTATCACGGTGTGGAATTTCGCAAGGATATCTGTGAGGTACCATATTATTCGGGATGGGTAGCTTATTGTGCCGATTGTGGTCAAAGGGTGGTAGATCATTATTTTTATATGAGTGATGAAACAGCCGGACATCTGACAAGTCTGGATATGTCCATGGCCTATTATTACAGATGTCCCCATTGTACTCATTTGGAGCAGGGTGTGGAATTAAGGCAGCATGTGTGTAAGGATATCTCTGCGAATCAGTATATTGTCAGATATCACGCAAATTTCGGAAAAGGGTATATGCCTGGAAGTCATCATATGTATAACAATGCAAGTATGTATGAAGGAAAGGAAGTCATTCCACAAAAGAATCTGAATTTAAATAGTTATACCAGAAAGGGGTATGAATTTGCCGGATGGAATACCAAAATGGACGGAAGTGGTGTTCATTATGCGGATGGGGCTGAGATTCTGAATCTTTCTTCACAAGAACAGGGAAGTGTAATTTTATATGCACAATGGAAAAAAAGTCAATCCGTTTTAGAGATTGATCCGAGTGGAGGTAGTTATCAGGGGAAAAAAACAATTAGCAGGATTGTGGGTGAATATGAAAGTGCCTATGCGTTGTGCATGGAGGATATTGTGCCGCCTGGAGGTGCAAAGGTCTCTTTTGAAACCAATGGGGGGGAAGCAGTGGAAAGTATCCGGACAAGTATGGAGTTCGTTGAATGGAGTTTTCGGCAGCCTCTTCAGGGAGCCATACAAGATAATATGTATTATTTTAATGGAAAAAATGATTCCGTCGATCGGGTGCAGGCAGTCTATCGCCAACAGGAGTTCATATTGCCGGAATGTGAAAAGGAGGGATACTCCTTTGGCGGCTGGTATTATGATGAGAATTTGTCCCGAATGGCAGGAATGAGTGGTGAGCATATAAAAACAGAAAAGGACATTACTTTGTATGCTTGTTGGGTGGATTTGAAATTACAATCTCAGAACAATTATACTGTCAATGGTGGAAAAGGCGCAGTGAATTTAAGCTGGACGCAGAAGGATGATCAATATAAACAATATCTTCTCTATCAAAAACAAGCGGGTGAAGAATGGAGGAAGATCTATTCGGCGGAAGATATATCAAGTAGCAGGCAAATCCGTCAGGAGTTTGGTTATTCCGGCAAAGAAGGCTGCTACATAATTCCTTTTAACGGTTATTATAAGATAACTCTTTTTGGTGCGCAGGGAGAAAATTACGAAGAGTATTTTGGTGGCAAAGGTGGAAGTGTAAGTGCAATCTTTTATCTGGAAAAGGGTGAGGAGCTGTCTTATTTCGTTGGTGGACAAAACGGCGATGGTAGTGACATAAGTAGTACATATGGAAGCGGCGGTCAGGGCAGTGCTTTTGGAAATGGAGGCGCCGGTTCCTATGCAGCAACGGATAAGGGAATAGTGTTGATTGCCGGAGGTGGAGGCGGAGCATCCGCTGTTTGTGATGGCATGCCCGGAGGCACACAGGTAAGTGTAGTGGCGCAGGGACAGGGAGAATCTGGAATGGCCGGCGGAGGCGGCGGTTTCCGGGGAGGAACAGCAGGAAAAGTAATTACCCATACCCATGGAAAAAGTTGTGAGCATGAGCATATAGGAAGTCCGGAACAATATGGTGGGTGCTATACGAAAAGCATTGTATGTGGAGGAAACGATTTTGATCAAAGCATATATCGGGAAGTGTTTTATTACGGAAATATATCGGATGAAGGAGAATTTGTCTTCTGTGTCAGATGTGGAAGCTATTCCTGCCCGGGACATCTGAATGAGTATTTTAAATATCAATGCAGAGCCTGTAAGAGTGTATATTATGACTACCGTCCTCAGAAGTGTACCGGTTCCAAATATGATCTTGCATGTGATCGTTCGGCAGGTTATGTCTGTGGGTATGAAGACGGAGAGGTAATACAGGCTGTGCCCGCATATGGAGGATCTAATTATATTAATACAGAATTCTGTATTAATTACGAGTCCTTTGATGATGTGAAAAAAGGAGATGGTGCCCTTCAAATAGATGCTGTATGTATCGGATTTTTGGCGGATAATCATTTAAATGGTGTCAAAGCGCAAGATATGGAGGCTCCGGATAAGATTGATGCACCCTCCATAACATTAAAATCAGTAGATATAGATAAGGTTAATGTGGTATTTAATAGACCCATAGACTGGGGAAGCGAATACTTTCATATGGTAGAGTCCGTAGACCCGGTGAGTGGACAAAAGATCAGTACATCAAATATTACCAGTAATACTTTGACCAGTGGTGTAAGTGGATATTATTACAAAGTAGATGAAAAGGAAGAGACTTCGGTTACAAAAGAGGAAACCTTTTGCAGGGACAATGGAGCGCAGCCATATATTAGTGTTAACTTGAAAGAGAATGTACAGTATATCCACATTGCGGCAGTTGATAAGGCTGGAAATCTGGCGGAAACGGTACATTTACCAATATCCAAACAGTCGGTGGTATATTGGCCTATTATAACAGAGCAAATGGAGATGCTGAGTGGAGAAGCAGTCTGTGAATCAAATGGAATATATTATGTTCGTGCGGATGGGACTTCTTCCTTTGGAATACATTATGGAGCCAGACTCTGCGGTAGTGCCAGAGAGAATTATCAGATTAACCGTATGGTGATGGAGGTTCAAAACGAAACAAATACTCAGGAAGGGGCACTTACATTGATCTTTCCTATGGAAGAAAACATTGTACCGGGACTTGTGTCATACAGAGAAGAAAAAATACACAAGTATTATGTAAATGATCCGGGGATCACGGAGGCTTCTTATACGGAGCTGCGGCGAAGCGATTACTGCAAAAATATCACTGCCCAGCAATTTTTTTCCGTTCCCAGGGAATTGGATGGTTGTTCTTTCAGATTGACCCCGAGAGCCGGTATTGTAGATGGAAGACTGGAGGTGTTCTCCAGGAAGGAATCAGATCAGGAAAATGGACTTACTGTAATCGCTGATGGTCAAGGTCCCATTATCAGTGGAATGGATGAACTGCAGAAAGTACTAAAAAAAGGTACGACCCAGTGGGAGTATTCTTTGAGGCTTTATGCAGAAGATATGGGAAGCGGTGTTTCCGAATTTGAACTGGAAATTAGTAACCTGGATAACGGAGGATATGTCCAAATCATGGACGAAGATCAGGATGGCTGGATTGAAGTGGATATGGATTCTGACAATGCATTATTTTCCGGAAAGTTTCAATTGCTTGCAACGGCTGTAGATAGGGTGGGCAATACCTCCTCTGAGACGTATGGATTTGATGGAATGGATGTGTCTGCATATATTGAAGAAATCAGGGAGCCCTTAGATGGAAGCTTTCAAAAAGGAGAAACAGCTAAACTCCACATTCAGGCGGTTGGCTATATTGAGAAAGTTCAGGTGATATTTCCGGAGGAATGGAACCGATTTGGAGAAAACCAAAACAAGGAATATTATTACGTGATACCTGAGATGATTCAGACGGAAGAACTGGCGTTTAAGATTCCGCTACAGTGTGCTGAGGGGACTTACAAGATATTGGTAAGGGCATATAAAGGAGATAAAATCTTGGAAGAGGAACCGGAGCTGACAACTATAATTGTTTCAGGAAGCATTTTGGATGAGATCAGAACCAGGTTGAGGTAGAGGAAATGAAAGTAAGTTACATTTTATTATACTGCCTTATTATGGAGGGGGCTTTGTTTCATGTGTGGTTCATGAAGCGCTTGGACTGGGGGCAGAAAATGGAGATGTCAACTAAAACATGGATACTGTTTGGAACAGGTGGATTGCTGCTAGCAGATCTATGGGTAAAGATTGCCGGCAATGAGTCCGCTTTAACGCAAGTAGCATGGCTGGTAATCTGCATTTATTTTCTCAGTAGTGCATTGGTCGATTCCATGAGCCACTATGTATATGACTGGTTTCAGATCTGGGGGATGGCGGCAGCCACATACCTTGCACTGCAGCAATCCGATACCATGTTCAAATGCATCAGGATAGGCGGTTCTCTCATAATCTTTGCAATTCTGCAGGCCAGTATCTTTATGCGGTTGTATGGTGAAGCGGATGGGATGACTTTCTTAGTAGCGGCACTGGCGGAAAGTTTCTTGGGGTATGGTATTAGAATGTACCTGCTTCACATGATTGTTTCCTATTTGTTACTTGCTTTTGTCCAGATCTGCAAAAGAAATGTAGGGAGTCGTGGGAGCCTAAAGATACCGGTTCCCTTTGTTCCCTATATTATGTTTGGTTTTTACATAGTAGTGATGTGTGGTTTGCGATAAAAGGATTTATTAAATAAACATACTAAGTATAAAAGACAGAAAGTACACAAAATTGTATTTTCTGTCTTTTTTAGGTTACATAACAATAAATTTAATCCAAAAAATGGATATGTTATGCGATAAAATATTTTACAGAAAAGAAAGATGTGGTATACTTAAATATAAAACATAATGAAATGTTAATATGGAGAATTATGGACAATGAGCTGGGAAAGTAATGTACGCAAGGTTGTTCCCTATGTTCCGGGTGAACAGCCGAATAAAAAAAATATGATAAAATTAAATACCAATGAATGCCCTTATCCGCCGGCGCCGGGAGTGGAGGCGGCTCTTAAGGAAATGGACAGTGATGCATTCCGTTTGTATCCGGACCCGGGAGCATCTGCACTTGTGGAGGAATTGTCCTCATTTTATGGAGTGAATAAAGAGCAAATT
>JAZUCP010000003.1:0-6872 GCA_045639165.1 Acetatifactor sp.
ATCAATCACGCCCTTGCCGATGATGGCCTTATGCTTCTTTTCTATTACAGAAATATTATGTTTCTCTGCAATTACATCTATTACATCAAATCCAATATTATGTCTTGTATTTTTATAATCTTTGCCCGGATTTCCCAGTCCCGCTATTATATACATATGCATCCTCCAAATAATACATTTCTGTTATATCAATTGATATTCTTACTTAATATTTACTTTCAACATTATATTGTAGCACATCATTGCACAAAAATCGAGTAAACGAACTATTAAAAGTCAAGTTTAAAATGATATTTTTTCCGGGAAATTCCGTATGCTATTCAAAGGCTCATGAAAAAGTTTAATATAGCTCAGGAACTTGCAGAACAAAAGATTGCCATATACTGGTAGGAAAAAAAGCCTGACTCGGGGACGCAAACTCCCTTGTCAGGCTTTTTATTGATTTTCTTTATCCATTCTATTATTCAATATCAAAATCCGGCTCAGCCAAAGCTTTCTCATAGCTGTCTAAAATCGTCTTCTGAATTACTTCCCGAGTATTTGAATTGATTGGGTGTGCAATATCACGATGCTCTCCGTCTGCAGATTTCTTGCTTGGCATTGCTATGAACAAGCCCTTCTCCCCTTCAATTACTTTGATATCATGCACAACGAATTCGTTGTCTAAAGTAATTGAAACAATTGCCTTCATCTTTCCTTCTTTAGTAATTTTACGAACCCGTACGTCTGTGATCTGCATCGCATTTATCCCCCTTGTGATTTTCTATTTCGGCGCACATCTGTCGCTACCCTTACTACAGGGCACAGAATTTTTTATAATTATAACATATGTTTTTCAAAAAGTGAATATTTTTTAAGAAATTCTTACAAAATTATTGCCGAATTTTACTTTTTTTTATTCAAATTGTCTTTTTTAATTTTATCTGTTCTTTGTGGCATAAATGTGCTATGCTTATATATATGTAAAAAGAGAAATCTATCCTTTTGGAGGAATGAATGATGTATAAAATTGATTTTAACCATCCCGTATCCGTCTATTTTATCGGTATCGGCGGCATCAGCATGAGCGGTCTGGCTGAGATTCTGCACCAGGCAGGCTTTCAGGTTTCAGGATCTGACTGGCATGCTTCCCCGATTACAAGGCATTTGGAGGATAAGGGCATTACTGTCTACTACGGCGAAAGCAGTGCACATATTCCAGCTCAGGTTGACTGTGCGGTTCTGACTGCTGCCGTTCATGAAGATAACAAGGAATTTCAGGAGATCAAGGTCAGAAATATTCCCTATCTTTCCCGGGCAGAGCTGTTGGGACAGATTATGAAAAATTATGAACTGCCCATCGCAGTCAGCGGTACTCATGGAAAGACCACTACTACTTCCATGGTTTCCGAAGTGCTGATGGCGGCTGATACGGATCCTACCCTGTCCATCGGCGGTATTTTGAAGAGTATCGGCGGAAATATCCGCATCGGGCAGTCCGGCTATTTTGTAACAGAAGCCTGCGAATACACCAATAGCTTCTTAAGCTTCTTCCCGAAGATTGCCTTGATTTTGAATATTGACGAGGATCATCTGGACTTTTTTAAGGACCTGCAGGATATCCGCAATTCCTTCCGTCTCTTTGCACAGCGTCTGCCTGAGGACGGTACCTTGATTATCAACGGGGATATTGAAAATTATGAAGAGATTACCGCAGATCTGTCCTGCAATGTTGTAACCTTCGGACATTCTGCTGATTGTGATTATTATATTTCCGATCTGGAATGCACCCCTACCGGCGGTTCCCATTTTACGCTTCATACCAAGGGACAGGAGGATATGACTCTAAATTTAGCAGTGCCGGGAGAGCACAATGTGTTCAATGCACTGGCTGCATTGGTTTTGGCGGATCAAATCGGCCTTGACCGGAGTGTTTCCGTGAAAGCCCTTCAGGACTTCCATGGTACCGGACGACGCTTTGAGTACAAGGGACAGATCGGAGGCATTACTGTGATAGATGATTATGCACACCACCCTACAGAGATTACAACCACTTTGCAGGCGGCTTCCAAATTTCCCCGCCATACCCTCTGGTGTGTATTCCAGCCTCATACCTATACTCGCACTAAAGCACTGCTTCCGGAGTTTGCAGCGGCACTTTCTCTGGCAGACAAGGTGGTGCTGGCGGACATTTACGCAGCAAGAGAAACCGATACTTTGGGCATCAGCTCCGAAGATTTGCAGAAAGCCATCCTGGAATTAGGCACAGAATGCTATTATTTCCCATCCTTTGATGAAATTGAAAATTTTTTATTAGAAAATTGTATCAACAGCGATCTGTTGATAACTATGGGTGCCGGAGATGTGCATAAAATCGGGGAAACCTTGCTGGGAATCTAAGTTATCCACAATATCCACAATTTTCTTTTGGATCTTCGAAAGGAAATTTGTGGATATTTCCTTTTGATTCTGTGGAAATCTTTTTTGGAAAAATGTCGAAAATTTGCTGATTTTACAGCCATAATTTTCTTTTCCACAGAATTTATCCACAGTATCCACATTTTCCAAAGTTATCCACAAACAGCCTTTGGAGTACCATGGCATTTGCATTTTTTTCAGTTTGTGTTAAACTGTAAGCACCCCATTTTTTCAGGTAACACGAAAGGACTTTTTGCCATGGCTAAATTGACGATAACCAATGAGACCGGCTGTGATGTAACAGTCATCTCCAATATTTTTATAGATACATATATGAAGGATGCCAATGATGCCCAGCTAAAGGTCTATCTGTACATATTCCGCATGGTTCAGTCCCATGCTGCATTCAGCATCTCTGACATCGCGGATCAATTTAATCACACAGAGAGAGAGGTTCTTCGTGCGCTGAAGTACTGGGAGAAGATGAAGCTTATGTCTTTGACCTTCGACAGCACCAAGACCCTTACCGGTATTCAGCTTCTGGACCCTGTACGCCCTCAGACCCCTGCGGAAGCTTCGGTTCCTCAGTCAGTGCCCGTTCCCGCGGCACAGGTACCCCCTGTTGCCCTGCAATCAACACCCGAGGCACAGCCGGAAGTATCTGCCGCTCCTGCGGACAAATATGCAAAGCCCTCCTATTCAACGGATCAGCTTCGTGCATTCAAGGATAAGGAAGGAACGGAACAACTTCTGTTTATCGCCCAGGCCTATGTGGGTAAGCCTCTGTCTCCGTCTGATATGAAAACCATCCTTTATATGTCCGATGTGCTGGGATTTTCAGATGATTTGATCGATTACCTGATCCAATACTGCGTGGAAAAAGGCAAGAAGGATTTTCGATACATGGAAAAGGTGGCTATTAATTGGGCCGAATCCGGAATCCGTACTCCAAAGCAGGCCGAGCAGGCTGCTTTAAAATATGATAAATCCGTTTATGCCATCATGAATGAATTAGGCAAATCCTCCGCTCCCACTTCCAAGGAGCTTGAGTATATCAATCGTTGGATCAAGGAATATGGATTTACCAATGACGTGATCTTTGAAGCCTGCGCAAGAACGGTTCTGGCAACGGATAAGCATCGTTTCGAATACGCCGATGGTATTCTGCAGAATTGGAATAAGCAAGGTGTGCACCACAAATCTGACATTAACAAGCTGGACGAGTCCTATGCCCGCAAGCGCAGCCAGACCGTCAGACCAGTGACCAATAAATTCAACCAGTTTACACAGAATACTTATGATTTCAGTGCACTGGAAGAAGCATTACTCAATAATTAACCGGGGAGGTAGCGAAGGTGGCTCTCAGCAAATCCCAATACGACATGATCCACAGAGGTTATGAAGAAAAACAGCATAAAAATCACCGGATTTTTCTGGAACGCAAGGAATATATTTATACCCACTATCCGGAGTATGGTCAGTTGGAAGAAAAACAGGGGGAATTATCCCTGGCAAGAACCCATGCCCTGATTGAAGGTGACACTGCTAAGGCACTGGAGTTAAAGCAGCAGTTTAAAGCCTTAAGCGAGCGCAAGAAACACATTTTAAAGGAGGCCGGTTTGAATGCAGATTATCTGGCTCCCATTTTTGACTGCCCGGACTGTCAGGATACCGGCTATATGAACAGTGAAAAATGCCACTGTTTCAGACAGCAGGAGCTTTCTCTTTTGTACGAGCAATCCAATATTGAAGAAATGATCTCCAAAGAGAATTTTTCCACCCTTTCCTATGAATACTATCGGGGAGAGGATTTGAAAAGATTTGAGGATGCTGTGAATATCAGCAAAGATTTCGTAAGAGGTTTCAAAAACCACTATCAAAATTTGTTATTTTATGGTACAGTAGGTACAGGAAAAAGTTTCCTTTCCGGCTGTATCGCTAAGGAGATTCTGGAAAATGGTCATTCTGTAATCTATTTTAGCTCTAATGGGCTGTTTGAATCCCTTGCCAGACATTCCTTTGATACAAAATCAAAAGAAACTCTTTACAATTTTAACAAAGACTTATACAATTGTGATTTGATGATAATCGACGATTTAGGTACAGAAGTGACAAACAGCTTTGTGACCAGTCAATTATTCGGTCTGCTGAATGAACGTAATCTCCGGCAGAAAGCCACCATCATTTCCACTAATTTAAGTCTCGAAGAGCTTCGGGACCGTTATTCCGATCGTATATTCTCCCGGATCACCAGCAATTATACCATTTGCAAGCTGACCGGACCGGATATCCGTATACAAAAAAGACTCTCAGGGAAGTTTATTCCCAATAGATAAATTATAATGTACTTACCAAAAGAAAGTGAGGATTATTTCATGGCAAACCGTGAAGAAATACGTAACTTAGAAACAATCCCTGTTGGATCTCTCGGCTTGATCACTCTGGAAAGCTGCAAGGTTCTGGGTGATAAGATTGATAAATATCTTGTTACCTGGAGAACAGAAAGAGAAAATGAACACAAGGACTCTTTAGCATTTTCCGGTTATCAGAGAGATTCTTATTTGATCCCTACCAAAATTCCCAGATTCGGTTCCGGTGAAGCAAAGGGACAGATTCTTGAATCCGTTCGTGGTACAGACCTCTATCTGCTGGTAGATGTATGTAACTATAGCTTAACTTATTCATTATGCGGACACAAAAACCACATGTCCCCCGATGATCATTATCAGGATTTAAAGCGTATCATTGCTGCTGTAGGCGGTAAGGCTCGTCGTATCACTGTGATCATGCCCTTCCTTTACGAAAGCCGTCAGCACAAGAGAACTTCCCGTGAGTCCTTGGACTGTGCACTGGCTCTTCAGGAACTGGTTCGCATGGGTGTTGACAATATTATTACCTTTGATGCTCATGATCCACGTGTACAGAATGCAATTCCTCTTCATGGATTTGAAACTGTACAGCCTGCATATCAGTTTATTAAGGGTCTTCTTCGCAATGTAAAGGACTTAGAGATCGATTCTAAGCATATGATGGTAATCAGCCCTGATGAAGGCGGAATGAGTCGTGCAATCTATGTTGCCAATGTATTGGGACTGGATATGGGTATGTTCTACAAACGCCGCGATTACACCAGAGTGGTTAACGGACGTAACCCGATTGTAGCACATGAATTCCTGGGTACCAGCGTAGAAGGTAAGGACGTAATTATCATCGACGATATGATTTCTTCCGGCGAAAGTATGATTGAAACCGCTGCTGCTTTGAAGGAAAGAAAAGCCCGCCGTATCTTTGTATTCTCCACCTTTGGTCTCTTTACCAATGGTTTGGACAAGTTTGACAAGGCTTTTGAAGAAGGTATTATTGACCGCATCCTTACTACCAACCTTGTATATCAGACTCCTGAACTTTTACAGCGTGAATGGTATATCAGCTGTGATATGAGCAAGTATATTGCTTACCTCATTGACACTCTGAACCATGACTCTTCTATCAGTGATCTTTTGAATCCTGTAGCAAGAATCCACAACATTGTAAACAGATACAAAGCCGGCGAATTAAACTAATACAATTATAAAAGGAGCAGAGAGATCTGCTCCTTGTTTTTGCGTAATATGAACGGGCCCCTGAACCCGGTTTTACGGCCCTTCTGACGAGGTATCCATGAAGACATATAAACTGACCACCCTTGGCTTATTTACAGCCATCATTTGCATATTAGGCCCCCTTGCAATCATCCTGCCCTTTAGCCCCATTCCATTTTCCCTGGGAACACTGGGGATTATGTTGGCATGCCTGCTTTTAGGGGCCAAAAACGGTCTTCTCTGCACTGCCCTGTATCTTTTACTGGGGTTTGCAGGTCTGCCCGTATTCACCGGTTTTACCGGCGGTGCAGGCAAGCTCTTAGGCCCCAGCGGCGGTTATCTTATGGGATATCTTTTACTGGCTTTTGTAGGCGGTCTTCTGGCTTCCCGTTGGAAATCCCGCCCTTTTCTGCGGGTTCTGGGCCTTTTTATCGGCATGCTCCTTTGCTACCTCTTAGGAACCCTATGGTTGGCCTATCAGGCCGATATCAGCCTGAATACGGCTCTGTGGATGGGGGTTCTTCCTTATCTTCCCTTTGATGCCATTAAGATCATGGCTGCACTATGGTTAAGCAGGGCATTTTCCAAAAGATTGCCGGACATGTTTTAATTTACACTCCTTGCAATTTCCCCTAACCGGTGTTATACTCATATACGCAGAAAAGCCCGCAAACTGCAGACTTTTCACAAAAAATAATCGGTGAGTTCGAAACCTTCCTCACCTAAAACAAAACTAAAGGAGTCCATCATGAAAAGAATCTCATTTATCACACATGCAGCCATTATTGCTGCTCTTTATGTTGTACTGACACTGATCGCAAATGCGTTGGGATTGGCTAATTATGCTATCCAGATCCGCTTTTCGGAAGCTTTGACCATCCTCCCCCTATTTAC
>JAZUCP010000004.1:0-3200 GCA_045639165.1 Acetatifactor sp.
GGGACTGATGTTTATTGTAACCACCAATCCCAGTGAATTTGCGGCGTCCCTGAATCGGGTGGGAGTAAGCTATAAGATTGGCTATGCAGTGGCTATTGCATTGCGGTATATTCCCGATGTGCAGGATGATTTTGTGAAAATCAAGAATGCACAGGAGGCAAGGGGGATCGAAATGTCCGCCAAGGCATCTTTCAAGGATCGGATCAGAAATGTTTCTGCCATTATCTTTCCGCTGATCTTCTCCGGAATGGATCGGATCGATGTGGTCAGTAATGCCATGGAGCTGAGAGGCTTCGGAAAGCACAGAAAGCGCAGCTGGTATTCCGGCAAAAAGCTGGAGCGGAATGATTATATTGTAATTGTGGTAACGGTGATTTTTTCGGTACTGGCATTGTGGATCACCTTCCGTAACGGAGGAAGATTTTATAATCCTTGGCAGAAAAGGGGGATGTTATGAGATTTTTTGGGTATGATAAGGAAAATGTAAAAAAGGCCATTCATATTGCCTGGCCTGCGGTGCTGGAATCTTTTTTCACAGCCTTTGTGGGACTTGTGGATTCCTTCATGGTAAGCTCTTTAGGAGCCGCAGCGGTAGCTTCCGTAGGCCTGACAACACAGCCGAAATTTATTGGTTACAGTTTGTTTATTGCCACCAATGTATCGGTTTCGGCCTTGGTAGCAAGACGTAAGGGGGAAAATAATAAAGACGGTGCTAATCGCGTCTTTGCAACCACCCTGCTTTTTGTATTTCTGGCAGCTATTGGTATGAGTATTTTGCTGGTTTGGCTGGCAGATCCCATCATTCGTTTATGTGGATCTGAGGCGGATACCCATGCGGGCGCGGTGACTTATTTCCGAATTATTATGGGTGGTATGATCTTTAACTGTATCCAGATGTGTATCAATGCGGCACAAAGAGGTGCGGGCAATACCAAGATTACAATGCGCACCAATCTGGTATCCAATCTTGTAAACGTAACCTTTAACTATCTGTTGATCGGCGGTCATTTTGGATTCCCGGCACTGGGAATTGCCGGTGCAGCGCTGGCAACCGTATTGGGATCGGTAGTAGCTTGTTTTATGAGTATCTGGTCTGTACGAAGAATGGATCGATTTGTGAGTCTGGCATATATTTTGAAAAACAGGATACATCCTACCTTTACAGCTTTTAAGAATCTGATCAGTATCGGATATTCCGTATTTGCGGAGCAGCTTTTGGTGCGTGTGGGTTTTATGGCAACCTCTTTGATGATGGCCAGTCAGGGTACTCAGGCCATGGCTGCACATCAGGTAGGTATGAATATCTTAGGCCTTTCTTTCTCCTTCGGAGATGGTCTGCAGGCTACGGCAGTGGCTTTGATCGGCTATAGTCTGGGTGCCAAAAAGTCGGAGCTGGCAAAGGAATATGGAGGGATCTGCCGAGCTTTGGGAACCTGTATCTCCATTATACTGGCAACCTTGTATCTTGCCGGCGGCAAGTGGCTGTACAGTATGTTTTTTGTGGAACCGGAAATCGTTGCTATCGGTGTAAAGATCATGATTGTGGCGGCTGTTGTTGTAACGCTTCAGATTTCCCAGGTGATTTACATGGGTTGTCTGCGTGGTGCCGGCGATACCCTGTATACTGCTATGGCCTCTACTATCAGCGTATCCATCGTAAGAACTGCAGTTTCTTATATCGGCGGATTCCTGCTGGCAGGCGGAGTGGTAGGTATCTGGATGGGTATTGTGGCAGATCAGGCATCCAGACTGATCTTTGGTGCTACACGATTTAAAAAAGGCAGATGGACGGAGATTAAGATTTAAAAGTAGTTGACTGAGTTGGAAAGGAATTAAGTATGACGGAAGAATTTTCCAGAACAGAAAGCCTTCTGGGCACAGAGGCGATGGAGCAGCTGCAAAAGGCCCGGGTGGCGGTCTTCGGCGTAGGTGGCGTAGGCGGCTATGTGGTAGAGGCACTTGCAAGAAGCGGTGTGGGAGCTATTGATCTGATCGACAGTGATACGGTGAATCTCTCCAATATTAACCGGCAGATTATTGCACTCCATTCTACGGTGGGAAAATATAAGGTGGATGTGATGAAGGATCGCATCCGGGATATTAATCCGGATTGTCAGGTGGAAGTACACAGATGTTTTTATCTGCCGGAAACAAAGGATATTTTTGATTTTACCAAGTATACTTATGTGGTAGATGCGGTAGATACTGTGGCTGCAAAGATTGCACTGGTGCTGCAGGCTCAGGAAGCAGGTGTACCCATTATCAGCAGTATGGGGGCCGGCAATAAATTGAATCCTGCAGAATTTGAAGTGGCAGATATCTACAAGACTTCCGTATGCCCTCTGGCCAAAGTAATGCGAAGAGAATTAAAGCAGCGGGGCGTGAAGAAGCTGAAGGTGGTGTATTCCAAGGAGGAAGCCATCAGACCGAGGGGAGAAATTCTTGAAAAAACAGAGCTGACAGAAGCAGACATGACAGGCATGAAAATCTCTGATCAGGGTGTTACCCCGAAAAAAAGGTCCACTCCGGGCTCCACCTCATTCGTTCCTTCGGTAGCAGGACTGATTATCGCATCAGAAGTGGTAAAAGATATTGCAAAAATTTGTAAAAAATAAAAAAAAGACTGACTTTTTCTGAATAAATCTGGTAAAATATAGACAGAATATCTATTAACCGGAAACAATGGAAATAAAAGGAAAAGGTGGTAAAATGTTTTATATTGGGCAGTACGTAAGCTGTAGTAATAAGGGTGTTTGTACCGTAGAGGATATGACAACACTGAATATTTCAGGAGTGGACAAGGAGAAAAAATATTATATTCTGAAACCCTGTTATATGGCCGCGAGTACAGTCTATATACCGGTGGATTCGGCAGCGGTTTCCATGAGGCCTATTCTTACGGCACAAGAAGCGGAAGAGCTGATTGCGGGTATGCCGGATATTCCTTTGCTGATCATTGAGAATGAAAAATTGATCGAACAAAATTATAAGGCTGCCATGAAGAGTAATAAATGTGAAGAGTGGGTAAGACTGCTCAAAACCATTTATGACAGAAAGCAAAAAAGACTTCTGGCGGGCAAAAAAGAAACTTCTCTGGACACCAGATATTATAAGCAGGCGGAAGAGATGTTATACGGGGAATTGGCCATTGCCTTGCAGATGAGCAGGGGAGAGATGTGTGAATCTATCACCAAACGGAT
>JAZUCP010000005.1:0-6038 GCA_045639165.1 Acetatifactor sp.
TCCTTTGGATATTCTGCAGTATTGCCACAGATTCTGGCAGGCTGTGATGTAGATGGTCTTACCACCCAGAAGATTTTCTGGACTTACAATGATGCGGAACAGTTCCCTTACCATGCATTCCAGTGGAAAGGTTTGGATGGAACCAGCGTACCATGTTATCTGCATATGTTCTATGAATCTTTTGTAGATGTTAAGACTCTGATCACTCGTTGGAATGCTCGTCTGACTCAGGATGGAAGCGGTGACTTCTATCTGCCATTTGGTTATGGTGATGGCGGCGGCGGCCCAACCCGTGATGACTTCGAACAGATTAGAAGAGAAGAAGATCTTCAGGGCGTTCCTAAGATGCGTTATGAGACTCCTAACGAGCTCTTTGAGCGTCGTACCCAGGAAGAACTTCCTACCTATAGGGGAGAATTATACTTCCAGTGCCATCGTGGTACATATACCACTCAGGCAAAGGTAAAGAAGGGCAATCGTCTTTCTGAGCAGGCAATGCATGCATATGAATTATGGGCATCCTGTGCAAACTGGGAAGAAGGTGTAGCATATCCTACACAGGATATTGAAGAAAGATGGAAAGAAGTACTCTTAAATCAGTTCCACGATATTATTCCGGGAAGTTCGATTGCCAGAGTAAATGTGGAAGCAGAAGCTTTATACGATAAGATTCTGACGGAAACTGATAAGGGCATTATGGAAGCACTTTGTGCAATCGCAGAAGGCACAGAAGGTGTAACCTTATTCCATAATCAGGCAACTGAAAGAGAACAGCTGGTAGTTTTAGGTGACAGCTTTGCAGAAGGTGCATGCACTGTAGAAGGAGAAAGTGTACCATGTATGCAGACTGAAGATGGTGTATTGGCATTGGTGAAACTGCCATCCATGGGTAGTGTGTCCCTTGTTCCTGCAAAAGTTGAGACTCAGAATCCTGTAACAGCTTATGCTGAAGGAGATACTTTCGTTCTCAAGAGTGATAAGATTTGTGCAGTATTCAACCAGATGGGTGAGTTGATCAGCTTAAAGGATGCAGAAACCGGCAGAGAACGTATTGGCGGTGTTTCTAACCATATGCGTTTCTATCGTGATCTTCCACGTGCATTTGACGGTTGGGATATCGACAGCCAGACAGAGCAGCGTGAAGTAGAAATGAATGCCGTTTGCAATGGTGAAGTAGTAATGGAAGAAGGCTTACGTGCAGCTCTTAAATTTACTACTACATTCAGCCAGTCAAAGATCGTTCAGACGATCAGACTGGATGCAGGTGCAATGCGTCTTGACTTTGATACAAAGGTTGATTGGAACGAATGTCATAAGCTGTTAAAGGTATTCTTTGATACTGGTATCGATGCAGCAGAAGCTGCAAACCAGATCCAGTTTGGTCACATTATGAGACCTGCACACAGATCTCATTGCTTTGATCAGGACCGTTTCGAAGTATGTAACCATGGATTTACAGCAATGTTTGATGCAACACATGGTGCTGCAGTGCTTAATGACAGTAAATACGGTGTAAGCATGAAGGATCGTGAGATCGGATTATCACTTCTTAGAGCAGCGGTAAATCCGGATCCTGCAGCAGATCTTGGAGAACAGGAATTTGTATATTCTTATTTCTTCTGGGATGGAGCATGGGAAAACAGCGGAATTGTACAGGAAGCAACTGCTTTAAATAGCAAGGTATACCAGGTGCCTGGATGCAGCGCGAAGAAGTCTTATTTCTCTGTGGATGATGAGACCGTTATTCTTGAAACTGTAAAACTTGCAGAAGATGGCAGCGGCGATATGATCCTCAGATTATATGAAAGTATGAATGGTACACGCAACATTAAGCTGAACACAGTATTTGGTGCAAGCAAGGCGTATGAATGTAATATGCTTGAAAAGGCATCTAAGGAAGTGGCAGTTGAAGATGGCGTGATCACATTAGAATTCAGACCATTTGAAATTAAAACAATTCGCTTAATGAAATAGAAGGAGATTTCTGAATGAAACAAATAGCAGAAAAATTTGTTGCATTAAAAACCGGAGTTGCCGGTAATAGAGAGCAATCCACCTTTGAATGGACTATCGGTATGACTCCTACTGAAAAAGCCAATATTACCGGTCCGGGCAGAGCAAATAGAAGAGTTTTATCAGAAATTGAATATTTGATGCATTTATCTGAGGTGAATGACAATATATATGATTCACTGATTGAAGATGCTTTGGATTATCTGTTGGAATGTCAGAATAAAGAGGGTGTGCTGACCAATTCCGTTTGTGAGAAGGCCGAGGAAATGTTGATGCCTCTGGCATCAGCTGCAAAAGAGTATAAGGTAATTCTTGCAGCCCATGCTCATATCGATATGAACTGGATGTGGAGCTATCAGGAAACCGTAGCAATTACTCTTGCAACCTTACGTTCCATCTTAAATATTATGAATGAGTATCCTGAGTTTTGTTATTCCCAGTCTCAGGCATCTGTATATAAGATCGTAGAAGAACACGATCCGGAGATGATGGAGGAGATCAAGGCTAGAATTGCAGAAGGCAGATGGGAAGTTACTGCAACTGCGTGGGTGGAAACAGATAAGAATATGCCTTCTGGAGAGTCGCTCTTAAGACATATTGAGTATACAAGAGAGTATTTAAAAGAAGTATGGGGGGCGAAACGTCTGGATATTGATTTCTCACCGGATACTTTTGGTCATAGTGCAAATGTTCCGGAGATCAATACCTATAGTGGTGTAAAATACTACTACCACTGCAGAGGTTTACAGACAGACTATGTATTGTATCGTTTCCAGGCTCCTTCCGGTAGTCAGGTGCTGGTACACAGAGAGCACAACTGGTACAACTCGGGTATTACACCTCATATCGGCATTCAGGCTCCGAAGATCAGTGAGAGAAGTGCCGGATTAAAGACCGGATTGATTGTATATGGTGTAGGTGATCACGGCGGCGGTCCGACAAGACGAGATGTGGAACGTGCACTGGAGATGATGGAATGGAAATTATTCCCTGAAATCCGCTTCGGCACATTGCATGAATATTTTGATGAAGCAGCAACCAAATGGGATCAGCTTCCCATCGTGGATTCCGAGATGAACTTTATTTTCCAGGGTTGCTATACCACCCAGAGCCGTGTAAAGAGAGGTAATCGTCGTACAGAGGTTGCACTTTTGGATGCAGAGCAGATGAGTGTAATGGCAGGTAAGCTGGCTGGATTTTCTTATGCAAAAGAAAAGATGACAAAAGCATGGCAGGATGTATTGTTTACCCATTTCCACGATATCATCACCGGTTCCTGTACCCAGGATTCTAGGGAATATGCCATGGCTTTGTATCAGTCTTCTATAGCAACTGCCAATACGCAGATCCAGAATGCAATGCGTAAAATTTCGTTGAATATTGATACTTCATCCATCCCGGTGGATATTGATGCATACAATAGCCAGTCAGAGGGCGCAGGTGTAGGTTTTGGTGTGGAACATTTTATAGGAGTGCCTAATACCGAGCGCGGAAGTGGAAGAACCAGAATCTTCCATGTATTTAACACTTTGACCTATGCCAGAAAAGAAACTGTGGAATTATCAGTTTGGGACTGGACCGGCAATATGAAGCAGATTCAGATGAAGGATTATGCGGGTAATCCGATTCCATTCCAGCTTTTGGACCAGACTCAGCAGGAATACTGGGAACACAGATATTTCCGTATTTTAGCACAGGTAGAAGTACCTGCTATGGGATATACCACCATTGTACTGTCTGAAGAGGCGATGCAGGAATATCCGATTCATTTGAATGCCTTCCCATGGGAGAGAATCGGTGTAGAACACAAAGACTGCGTGCTGGAAAATGCATATATCAAAGCTTGCATCAACAGAGTCAATGGTCGCATTGTTTCTTTGGTTGATAAAGATTCAGGTCGTGAGATGATCGCATCAGGAAAGAGTGCAGGATTTACTTATCTGGAAACCCAGATGAACAAGATGAGTGCATGGACCATTGGAAGATATCTGAAGGAAGAGCCGGCAGAGCGTTGTGTAGAACTGGTAGAAGAGCACAATGGCGTACTACGACAGAGTGTAAAAGCAGTATATCAGTTGGGTGAAAATAAGATAGAGGTTCTTTATAGTCTGGACCAGAATGCAAAAGCTGTTAAAATGGACGTAAAAGTAGACTGGAACAGTCACGGAGTAGGAAAAGACATGATTCCATCTTTGGACTATCGCATTCCTGTTGCCTATGATACAGTAGAATATATGTATGATATTCCTGCAGGATCTATCAGAAGAAAGGACATCTACAATGATGTTCCGGCACTTCAGTATGGAATGGCAGTACCTACTGATGAAAAATCAGGTGTTATTTTGATCAGCGACTGTAAATACGGATATCGCGGTGAGGAAAATACACTGGCATTGAAACTGATCAATGCAGCGATTTATCCCGATCCATATCCGGAAAGAGGTATTCATACCATCAGCCTCTGGATTGGTGTTTCGGCTACAGATGCGAAAAAAGCAGAAGAGATGGCAAATACCTGTACCCACGGTCTGTTGTTCCAGCCTTCTAACTGTCATACTGGAAAGCTGCCTATGGAACAGAGTGTGTTAAACGCAGAAAGTAAAACTTGTGTGGTTTCTGCTGTGGTTCCCCAGGAAGACGGAAGTGTGATGGTAAGAGCTTATGAAACCGCTGGTCGGAAAGATCAGGTACAGATCATGTTGGGAGATAAGAGTGTGAGTCTGGATGTAGAACCATATTCTATTCGTTCAGTAGTAATTTCATAAAATCTAATGCAAAACATGCATGTATAAGGAGGAATTATGAGCCAGAAACACAATGAAGAATA
Organism: Acetatifactor sp.; assembly: GCA_045639165.1. Lineage (GTDB taxonomy): Bacteria > Bacillota > Clostridia > Lachnospirales > Lachnospiraceae > Acetatifactor. The sequence continues at coordinate 4,841 of JAZUCP010000005.1, forward strand.
TATGGAGTTTGAAACATTCATGATCACCATGTCCGATGGTAAGGAGCAGGAGTGTGCCATTGTAGACGAGTTTGATTTTGAAGGAAAACATTATATTTTGGCGGCAGAGATTCATGATGATCAGGTATCCGATGGAGCCTATCTGTGCCGAAGCAGAAATGATGAGGATGGTTTTGTGGTGGAGCGTATCGAAACCAGAGAAGAATATGAAAAAGCTTCAAAAGCATATTATGCTGCAATGGAATAAAAGAAGATGACTGTGACGGATAAAGATATGACAAAAGAAAAAAACAAAGGTCTTGAGATCAGCAAAGCCAGCTTTTTTGCGGCAATAGCTGTTCTGGTTGGATTGATGATCATGACCTATATTATGACATTGGTAATACCATCAGGAAGCTTTGAACGAGTAATAAAAGATGGAAAAGAGGCCATTATACCGGGAACATATCATATAACAGAGGATGGAATTTCCTTCTGGAAATGGCTGTGCTCACCCATATTGGTGCTGGGTTCATCCCAGGGTGGTACCATGCTTGCGGTGATTGCCTTCCTGCTGATTATCGGCGGGACCTTTAATTCCCTGGACAGAAGCGGAACCCTGGATTATATGCTTCGAAAAATCGTACATGCTGCTGCGCATAAAAAATATAAGCTGTTGGCCCTGGTAACTTTGTTTTTCTTAAGTCTGGGAGCTTTTATCGGAAGCTATGAGGAAGCAATTCCTATGGTGCCTTTGGCTGTTTCCCTGGCTATTGCATTGGGATGGGATTCACTGGTAGGCCTGGGTATGTCTCTGGCGGCAGTAGCCTGCGGCTTCTCCACGGGCGTATTTAATCCCTTTACAACAGGGGTTGCACAGCCCTTGATGGATTTACCCTTATTTAGCGGCGTATCCCTGAGAATAGTGACTTTTTTGATGGTATATGGATTCCTTTTGTTGTTTTTGAGTCTTTATGCTAAAAAAATTGAAAAGAAGAATTTGTCAGAAGTGGCGAGTCGGGGAGAAACTAATATTTTGCCTGAGTTTTTTGAAGATCGGCAAAAAGAAAAAGCCATGAGATTTTTTGTGGGTACTATTGGAACCTGCATCGCCAGTATTTTGATCTGTGCATTTATTCCGGCATTATCCGGTATACTTATGGTTTTGGTGGCAGTATTTTTCCTGATTGCCGGAATCGGAAGCAGTATTTTTGCAGGA
>JAZUCP010000006.1:0-21209 GCA_045639165.1 Acetatifactor sp.
CTGATAACAATCATATACAGGCTGTGCCTGGATCAACATCCCTGCTCCGCCGCCGTAAGGATAATCATCCACCTTACCATGCTTATCCAGGGTATATTCACGCATATTTACCGCTTCATAGGATATATGTCCGGCTTTGGCAGCTCTTCCGATGATACTGGTACCAAGACCATTTTCAATCATTTCCGGAAAAAGCGTCATTACATGAAATTTCATGAAATCATTCCTCCTACAGATCCAGCAAACCATCCAGTACATGTACTGTCATCTTGCGGCCTTCTACATCCACATTTAATATACACTGCTTGATGGCCGGAAGCAAAAGTTCTTTGCCGTCCTTCATTTTAATTTCATAGACATCATTGGCACCGGTGGTAATCACATCCGTCAATACACCAAGCTCCTGATCATTTTCATCAAACACTGCAATATCAATCAAATCCGCCACAAAATACTCATTACGGCTTAGGCGGACTGCATTTTTTCTGGTCACGTACAGACTCTTTTGTCTGAAACGCTCCACATCATTCATATTATCAAAACCCTTGAACTTTAAGATCGCAAACTGCTTAAAAAATTTCACACCTTCGATTTCCAAAACAATCTGCTCTTTTCCTGTATCCAGGATTGCTTCTTTCAATCTTTTAAATCGTTTCACATCATCGGTGGTGGGAAATACCTTAACTTCTCCCCTTACACCATGGGTGGAGGTGATCACACCTACCTGTAATAAATCTTCCATATTCCCTCACATACTTAACAGGCGAAACACGCCACGCATGTTTCGCCTTCTTTGTTAGATAATCTCTACATCTACAATTTTGTTATCTTTGGAAGAAGCAGCTTTCACAACGGAACGGATTGCCTTCGCAATTCTTCCCTGCTTTCCAATAACCTTACCCATATCGGATGGAGCTACATGAAGTTCTACAACGATATTCTTACCTTCTACCTTCTCTGTAACAACAACTTCATCCGGGTTATCTACAAGATTTCTTGCAATAACTTCTACTAAATCCTTCATAAATACCTCCAAAGAAGCCAGTGTTAATTATTTCTCGATACCAGCAACTTTGAACAGCTTTGCAACTACTTCTGTAGGCTGAGCACCATTTGCTAACCATTTCTTAGCAGCTTCTTCGTTAATATTGAAGGTGCTAGGATCTGTACTAGGATCATAAGTACCGATTTCATCGATAAATCTTCCATCTCTTGGGGAACGAGAATCTGCTACGATAATTCTATAAAAAGGTGCTTTCTTCTGTCCCATTCTTCTTAATCTGATCTTTACTGCCATTGTTCTTTACCTCCGTAAATAAAATCTTTATATTGTTATCTTGTTTATCTATGATAAGAACTTTCTTAAAGTCCCTTATCCACTTATTTAGAACGGAAATCTTCCTCCGCCCATGCCCGGAAATCCTCCGAAGCCTCTTCGCTTGCCGCCGCCGGAAAATTGCTTCATCACCTTCTGGCTTTGTTCAAACTGCTTGATAAAGCGATTTACCACCGCGATATCCACGCCCGCACCTTTTGCAATACGATGCTTTCTCTTGGGATTGAGAATCTTAGGATTTCTTCTCTCCTCCGGTGTCATTGAAAGTACGATAGCTTCCATACGTGCAAGCTGCTTTTCATCAACCATACCTTCCAGATCTCCGGCTTTCATACCCATACCGGGCATCATGCTTAAGATACTGCCAAGCCCCCCCATCTTACGCATCTGCTTCATACTTTCCAGGTAATCTTCAAAATCGAATTTCCCCTTCTTCATACGACCGGCCATATCCTTGGCCTTGTCTTCATCTATATCAATATTGGCCTGGGCCTTATCGATCAGGGAAAGCACATCTCCCATACCTAAGATACGGCTTGCCATACGGTCCGGATAGAACTGCTCCATATCGGAAAGCTTCTCTCCCATACCCACGAAGAGAATGGGCTTACCGGTAACAGCCTTAATCGAAAGTGCCGCACCGCCTCGTGAATCACCATCCATCTTGGTCAGTACTACACCATCAACGCCGATCTTTTCATCGAACTGTTTTGCAACATTGACTGCATCCTGACCTGTCATGGCATCCACAACAAGTAAGGTCTGGTGCACATTTACCTGGGATTTGATCTCTTCCAGCTCGTTCATCATATCTTCATCCACGTGAAGACGTCCGGCGGTATCCAGAATGACCACATTATGTCCATTCTTTTCAGCATATGCAATTGCTTCCTTCGCAATATGTGCCGGCTTATGATCGGTACCCATGGAGAAAACCTCCACTTCCACCTTTTTACCATTAATCTGTAACTGTTCAATCGCTGCAGGACGATAAATATCCAGTGCTGCAAGCAGGGATTTCTTGCCTTTCAACTTCAGCTTTCCTGCAATCTTGGCAGTTGCGGTAGTCTTACCGGCACCCTGAAGACCTGCCATCATAATAACAGTAATCGCCTTACCCGGCTGCATAGCAATCTCTGTTGTCTCGCTTCCCATCAGGGCAATCAATTCTTCATTAACGATCTTGATTACCATCTGCCCGGGATTCAGACCGTTCATTACATCCTGACCAATTGCTCGCTCTTCAACGGATTTAATGAACTGCTTTACAACCTTGAAGTTAACATCCGCCTCCAGAAGTGCCATTTTCACTTCCTTCAAAGCTACTTTAACATCTTCTTCTGTCAGACGACCTTTACTTCTTAAATTCTTAAATACATTCTGCAGTTTATCTGTTAAACTCTCAAATGCCATCTGATATCCTCTTAAAATTCTTTCATCAATTCCGCGGAAACCTCTTTTATCTGTTCCAGCTTCATCCTTGACTCTGTATCAACGCCCTGTGGTTCCAACGCATCCACCAGCTCCAGAATCTTACTTACTTTATCCTTTGCATTGGTAAACTTATTTACCAACTGAAGTTTATCCTCATATTCCTGTAATATCTTATCACAGCGTTTGATCAGATCATGCACTCCCTGTCTGCTGATTCCGTATTCCTGTGCAATTTCACTCAGCGACATATCATTGTACACTGCATCCTCATAAATACTTCGCTGATGAGGTGTTAAAAGCTCGCCGTAGAAATCATACAGAAGTGCCTGTTTGAATATCTTTTCCATGGTTTTCTACCCATTTTGCCTATACTCGGTGAAACACCTTTGTTATCATACAACACCTCAAAAGAAGTGTCAAGTATTTTCTCTTGACACTTCCAAAATTTTTGTATTTATTTTAGTACATTCCTACGAATTATAATCTCTCACTGAAATAACTCTTGTACCCCTCACCGTAAATCTCCGTTGCACTTGTTACGATCATAAAGGACTGAGGATCTTCTTCTCTGACAACGTCCTCTGTCTTGGGAGCCATGGGCTTTTTCACCGCACACATAATGACTTTTTTATCCTTTCCACTATATGCTCCGATACCCTCCACATAGGTCACACCTACATCCAATTCCTCTAAAAGACGCTTTGAGATCTGCTCATGATAATCACTGATGATATAAATCAGCTTCGCCTCATCACGCCCATACAGTACAAAGTCCAACACCTGAGAGATCAGAAAAATACACACTCCTGCATAAAGGGCCACTTCAATATCCCTTAAAATAAATGCAGAGCAGGATACGATCACCGCGTCAATTGCCAGAAACAATCCTCCGGTTCTCATATGAGGAAATTTTAGCCGCAACAGCTTAACAATAATATCCGTACCGCCGGTTGTAGACTTAGCTTTAAATACCAGACCGATTCCTACAGCCAGTATGGACCCGCCCACGATGCATGCCAGAAAACGATCTTCCGTTACAGGCTCCAGCTTAGCCAAGCCATTGGTAAACAAAGAAACCACCCCAATGCAATATATGGTAGACACCAAAAAACGAAAGCCAAACTTCCACAATCCAACCAATAATATAGGGATATTGATCAGCAAAATCCAAGTACCGGTGGGAATATTGGTGATACGGCTCATAATCATGGAGATGCCTGTAACTCCTCCGGGAGCCAGGGAATTAGGGTCCAGAAACAAACTGACACCTACCGCATACAAAAATGATCCCACTGCGATCTGTATATAATTCATAATCGGATTTCCATGTAATTTTTTCTTCATGCTTATAGTATGAACCTTCTTTTTTTAAATATTCGTATGAACCACTCTCGGACGATAGCCTTCTGCAGCCAAACTTTCGATAATCGTATTCTTATGATCCGTACCAAAGGCTTCCATGGTAATACGAAGCTCTACCTCCACACTTCTGTTGGTATTGATAAACTGATTGTGCTCCAGCTTAATAACATTGCCGTTTTCTTTCGCGATAAAGCCTGTTACCTTAGACAATTCACCCGGCTTATCCGGCAAAAGCACTGAAACGGTAAAGATTCTGTCTCTTATGATGAGACCCTGCTGTACCACAGAGGACATGGTAATAACATCCATATTACCGCCACTTAAGATGGATACCACTCTCTTATCCTTCACATCCAGATGCTTTAATGCAGCCACTGTCAAAAGACCGGAGTTTTCAACTACCATTTTGTGATTTTCAACCATATCCAGGAATGCTACTACCAATTCTTCATCGTCCACGGTGATAACATCATCCAGATTCTCCTGCAAATAAGGGAACAGAATATTGCCGGGAGTCTTTACTGCAGTACCGTCTGCGATGGTACTGATCTTAGGCAATGTAGTTACCTTTCCGTTCTTTAAAGACTGCTGCAAACAATTTGCTCCGGCAGGCTCTACACCGATTACCTTTACCTTAGGATTGATCATCTTTGCCAGGGTGGAAACACCTGTTGCAAGACCGCCCCCACCTACAGGAACCAGAATATAATCCACAAGAGGAAGATCCTTATAAATTTCCATAGCGATAGTACCCTGTCCGGTAGCTACTCTCAGATCATCAAAAGGATGAATAAAAGTATATCCATACTCTGCAGCCAGTTCATATGCCTTTGCACAGGCTTCATCATATACTTCACCATACAAAATAACTTCTGCACCATAGCTTCTGGTACGATTTACTTTGATAAAAGGTGTGGTTACAGGCATAACGATAGTTGCTTTTGCTCCAAAGGTCTTAGCTGCATATGCCACACCCTGTGCATGGTTGCCCGCAGACGCAGTGATCAAGCCCTTTTCCCGTTCTTCGTCGGTAAGAGTACTCATTGTATAATAAGCACCTCTCACCTTATATGCACCTGTAAACTGCATATTTTCAGGCTTAAAATAAACCTGATTTCCTGTTTTTTCACTAAAATGAGCACTATAAATCAATTTTGTTTCTTTCGTAACTTTTTTAACAACTTCTGAAGCTTCTTCAAATCTTTCTAAGGTTAACATGGTATTTCTCTCTCCTCTCATTCTGTTGGCACATCAAACAATGCATTGACAAATTCATCGGAATTAAACTTCTGTAAATCCTCTATGGTTTCTCCCACACCGATATATTTTACCGGCACTTTCAGCTCGGATTGAATTGCCACCGCAATACCGCCCTTGGCCGTACCATCCATTTTCGTAAGGATGATACCCGTAAGATTGGCAACCTCCCCGAATTCTCTGGCCTGTACCAGTGCATTTTGCCCCGTAGTTCCATCCAGTACAATGAGATTCTCTCTGTGTGCATCCGGAAATTCACGTTCTATGATACGGTTCATCTTACGAAGCTCTTCCATAAGGTTTTTCTTATTGTGAAGTCGCCCTGCGGTATCAATCAAGAGCACATCCGTTTTTCTTGCCTTTGCAGCATGCACCGCATCGAACACAACGCTTGCCGGATCTGATCCTTCTTTTCCACCGATCATTTCCACATCCGCTCTTCTGGCCCATTCCGCAAGCTGCTCGCCGGCTGCTGCTCTGAAGGTATCCGCCGCCGCGATCACAACTCTCTTACCATTATCCTTTAATTTGCCTGCCAATTTACCTACGGAAGTGGTCTTACCCACTCCATTGACACCGATCACCATGACAATGGACTGCTTGGTTTCAAATTCATAGGCCGTTTCATCCACTCTCATCTGTTCCTTGATACTGTCGATCAATAATTGCTTACACTCATGGGGTTCTTTAATACGAAGCTCCTTTACCTGCTTTCTCAATCGCTCCACAATCTCTGTAGTGGCTTTGATGCCGATATCTCCCATGATCAGAATTTCTTCCAATTCTTCATAAAAATCATCATCAATGGAGGAAAAACCACTAAATACAGAATCAATACCCTTTACGATATTATTTCTGGTTTTTGTCAATCCTTCCCGTAATCTGCTAAAAAAGCCTTTCTTTTCTTCGCTCATACTATTTTACCTTTCATTATTCGCTCAAATCCTTATCTATCAGATTTACACTTACCAGAGTGGAAACCGCCTTCTCCTGCATGGTAATACCATACAGACGGTCTGCACTTTCCATAGTTCCCCGGCGATGTGTAATTACAATAAACTGTGTATTCTTGGTCAGCTTATGTAAATACTTCGCATATCTTCCTACATTGGATTCATCCAATGCCGCTTCAATTTCATCCAATAGACAGAATGGGGACGGCTTCAAATTCTGGATCGCAAATAATAATGCGATTGCAGTTAATGCTTTTTCCCCACCGGATAACTGCATCATATTCTGCAGCTTCTTTCCCGGGGGCTGCGCAATAATGCGAATGCCAGCCTCCAAAATATCCTCATCCTCCATCAGCTCCAAGGTACCTTTTCCGCCGCCAAACAGCTCCTTAAACACCTTATCGAACTCTTTTCCGATCTGATGGAACTTCTCATTAAACTGCTTTCTCATGGCTGAATCCAGCTCTGCAATAATATTTTCCAGTTCCTTCTGTGCAGCCTCAATATCATCATGCTGCTTCTTTAAGAAAGTATATCTTTCCATCAAAGCCTTGTATTCTTCAATTGCATTTACATTAACCGGTCCCAGCTTTCGGATCTGATCCTTTAATGCTGCAATATCCCGCTTCATAGCTGCCAGGTCCGTCATATTTTCATCCCGGATCGCGGCTGCATCACTCAAGGTAATCTCATACTCATCCCACATATAATTGATCTGAGCTTCAATGGATTCCTCATGGCGATTCTTCTGTGCAGTCAGACGGAATACTTCTTTATCCAATGCACGCATCCGCTCTGCCAGCTCCTCACGAGTGGTAAAGAAACGCTTCTGCTTTGCTGTCAATTGTTCTCTGTATTCAATCTCTTCCTTCAATCGTTTTTCAGAGCTGCTTTGCACCTCATAAGATGCTTCTATGGTCTTTTGAATCTCTAAAATATTATGATTCTTCGCTTCCACATCCTGAAGATTCTGGTTAAGGGCCTGAAGAATTTCATCCAATTCCTTCTCAAAACGTTCTGTTTCTCCGGCAATTCGATCCACATTGGACTGATGGAACTTCTGGGTCTGGAGCATTCTTTCCACCTTCAGATCCCATTCCGTAACCTGAGCCGATGCAACGGATTCTTCATTTCTCAATCCTTCCAGCTCTCTTTGGTATCCCACGATCTTTTCCTGAGCGTCCTTTTCAGCAGCTTCACTGACTGCCAGCTCCTGCTGAATGCTTCCCTTGCTGGTTTCCAGTTCCTGAAGCTGTGCTTCGATCTCCTGACGCTCCTGCTTCATAGAATCATAGCTTAAGCCTTCTTCTTCCAGACGTTCCCTTGCCTGGGCAATAGAGATACGGGCCGTATTCTGCTCCAGAGATTTTCTCTGCAGACTCATCTTCAGATTCTCAATTTCCATCCTCAGATGATTTCTTTTCACTTTTGTATCATCAATTTCATGATTAATGGTATCAATAGACTGGGCAATCTTCTTTACAGATTTCTCCAATTCATCAATTTCTCTTCTTCTGCTCAGCAGATTACTGTTGTTCTTAAATGCACCACCACTGATGGCACCGCCGGGCACCAAAAGCTCTCCTTCCAACGTAACCATTCGGATACCATAATCATATTTTCTGGCAATTTTTACTGCATTGTCCACATGATCCACTACCAGAATTCTTCCCAGCATGGCCTTGGCTACATTGCGATATTCCTCATCCGTATCCACCAGCTCATCTGCCATACCAATGGCACCTTTTTCTTCCAGGGCTTCAGGATTTTTAAATTCCTGGGGCTTTGTAATGCTGGTCAGAGGTAAAAAGGTAGCTCGACCCAAGCGATTGGTCTTTAAAAAGCCGATCATCTTCTTGGCCGTTTCTTCATCATCTGTAACAATATTCTGGATATTGCCGCCCAATGCGGTCTCGATAGCAGTTTCATACTTCTTATCCACATGAATAATATCTGCCACTACACCGATGATTCCCTTGACAGAATCCTTCTGCTCCATGACCTTTTTTACACTTCCGCCATATCCATCATACCGCTCCGTAATATTGGACAAAGCTTCCAGTTTAGACTTTTCCTGATGATAACGGGTCTGCTGTTCTCTCAGCTTTTTATCCTTATCACCAAGGCTTTCCCGCATTTCATTCAGTTCATTTTCTTTATCATTTACCTGCTGTTTTAACTCACTCAGCTCATTTGTAACCCTTTCAAAGGTTTCTTCCAGCTTTTTGATATTCTCGGCACGCTCCGCTTCATCGGATTTCGCACGCAGAATTCTGGAGTTTAATTCCGCTTTGCGGATATTGATCTGCTCCATCATGGTATCAAAACGACCCATTCTGGACTTAATGGTAGCTCTTTGGTTCAACTCACCGATAATTGCATTCTTACAATCTTCCGTATCCGAATTCAGCTTTGCAATTCTGTTCTGCACCTGCTCCAGATGAGCTTTTACCTCATCACGAATACCGGTAATCTCCTGTACCTGAAGATCAATCTTGGCTTTATCAGCCAAAATACTTTCTCTATCCTTTGACTTTCCGCCGATCTCTTCTTCCACTGCAGCCTTACGATTCTGAAGATGCTCCTCATTGATCTGTGCAGAATGGATCTGCTCCTTCAATACATTGATCTCACCTTCCAGACGCTCACGCATCAAACCGCTTTCTGTTACCGTATTTCTTGCATTTTCAATAGAAAGATCCAATGCTTCGATCTCTCCCTGAATACGCTCATATTCAACCTTTATACCTTCGTACTGATTGGTACTATCCTGGAGATCATCCACAGCGATCTTCAGTTTTGCCTCCACATCATCCAAAAGTTCTTTAATACGTCTGTTTTCCAACAAAAATACATTTACATCCAGATGTTTCAGTTCTTCTTTTTTCTTCAAATATACCTTTGCCGTTTCAGACTGTCTCTCCAAAGGTCCTACCTGTTTTTCCAATTCAGCCAGAATATCTTTTACACGCAAAAGATTCTGCTTCTCATTTTCCAGCTTAGCCTGAGCAGAATTCTTTCTTCTCTTAAACTTTACGATACCTGCCGCTTCATCAAAGAGCTCTCTTCTTTCCTCCGGTTTACCGCTTAAGATCTTATCAATCTGTCCCTGTCCGATAATGGAGTATCCCTCTTTACCGATACCTGTATCGTAAAACAATTCATTTACATCCTTCAGACGACACACCGTACCATTGATAATATATTCACTTTCACCGGAACGATAAATCCTTCTGGCTATAGTTACTTCATCATAATCAATGGCAAGTTGATGATCGGAGTTATCCAACGTAATAGAAACATACGCATAGCTTAAAGGCTTCCTGGTCTCCGTACCGGAAAAAATAACATCCTGCATACTGGAACCACGAAGCTGCTTGATCTTTTGTTCGCCTAAAACCCATCTTACCGCATCTGCAACATTACTCTTACCACTTCCATTAGGTCCTACAATACCTGTAATGCCGTTGTGGAACTGGAAATTGATCTTATTTGCAAACGATTTAAATCCCTGTATCTCAATACTTTTTAAATACATCCTAATGTACTCCTTTGTCGCGGAACATGCGAAGCGCCATATACGCAGCCTGCTGTTCAGCAGCCTTCTTGGTACGTCCGCTACCACGACCTATGATCTCATTGTCCATACATATAGCCACCTCAAAAACCTTATCATGCTCAGGGCCGGACTCACCCAAAAGAATATAATTGAATTCTTTTTTTAATTTCCCCTGAATAAATTCCTGAAGCGTGGTTTTGCTGTCGTAAAATAACTGCTTATCTTCCAGATCGGACAATATAAACCGATGAATAAATGTTTTTGCCGCATCCATACCGCCATCCAAATAAATGGCTCCGATAACAGCTTCCATCGCATCTGAAGTAATGGAATCCCTTCTGCGTCCGCCGGTGCATTCTTCTCCTTTTCCAAGAAGCATGAATTCACCCAGCTCCAGATCTTTGGCACAAAATGCCAGAGACGGTTCACATACCATGGAAGCTCTCATCTTTGTCAATTCGCCTTCTGATTTATCTTTATGCAATGTAAACAGCATTTCACTGCTGACCAGTTCAAGCACTGCATCTCCTAAAAATTCCAGCCTTTCATAATGTCCATACTTATTAATCTTTTGTTCATTGGTATAAGAACTATGGGTAATGGCCTGTTTTAAAAGCATCTTATCGCGAAAGCAATACCCAATCCGCTTTTCCAAAAGTTCTAAATTATAACCTTGTTTCATTCCTAATGATACCTCTTTATTTGTGCATGAAAACAATAGCGTCCCTTTGCTCCAACGAGTATGCGGGACGCTATCATAAATTCGGACACCTTACTGGTTAATAGCATTCTTGATCATTTCTACAGCTTCTTCTACAGTTGTAATATCTTCTGCAGATTCTGCAGGAATTTCGATATCAAACTCTTCTTCCAAGCCCATAATAATCTGGAACAGATCAAGAGAGTCTGCACCCAGATCATCTGTGAAGGTTGTTTCCATTGTGATCTCATCCGGATCAACATTCAATACTTCTGCAATAACTTTTTTTAATTTTTCAAATTCCATGACAGTTTCCTTCCTTTTATGCTTCCACAGCAATTTTTTCTTTAATTTTTTCGTTAATCTCCTGTTCCTTAAAAGCGATACATTGGAGAATCGAATTCTTAATTTCCACAGACTTACTGCTTCCGTGGGTCTTTACTACCAGACCGTTCAGTCCTAACAGTGGTGCTCCGCCATGCTCTTCCGTACCAAACTTTTTCAGCGTCTGTTTTAATGCTGGCTTCACTAACAGGGCTCCGATCTTACTGCGCAGATTGCTCATCATACCAGCCTTGATTTGTCTTACCAGCGCTGAGCTGACACCTTCATACATCTTGAGTATCACATTTCCTGCAAATGCCTCACAGACAATTACATCCGCCGCACCTGAAGGAATGTCTCTGGCTTCCACATTGCCGATAAAATTAATATCTGTGCATTCCTTTAATAAAGGATATGTCTCCTTTACCAAAGCATTCCCTTTTTCTTCCTCGACACCAATATTCATCAGACCAACTCTTGGATTTTTAACTCCCACAACATGTTCCATATAAATGGACCCCATCTTGGCAAATTGAACCAGATGAGAAGGTCTCGCATCCACATTGGCACCACAATCGATCAAGAGACTGACTCCCGCCTCTGTAGGAATCAATGGAGCCAGTGGCGGTCTCTCTACGCCCTTGATGCGTCCTACAATAACCTGTCCGCCTACCAGTACCGCACCCGTACTGCCGGCAGATACAAAAGCATCACATGTACCTGATTTTACCAGATACATAGCCTTTACAATGGATGAATCTTTCTTCTTGCGGATTGCCATAACAGGAGGCTCTCCCGTTTCAATCACTTCCTCGGCATTGACTACTTCAATCTGATCCTCATCATATGTATATTTCGCCAATTCAGCCTTGATGACATCTTCCCGTCCAACCAGAAAAACTTTGACACTTTTACTTTCCTTTACTGCTTCAACCGCACCTTTGACGATTTCCACCGGAGCGTTATCGCCACCCATAGCATCTACTGCTACATTAACCATATCGCGTTCCTCCAAAACTTACACATATTTCTCATGAAATACCTTATTTTACTATACAAGAGGATATGATAAAAATCAAGAGATTTTTATCACAAGGTCTCCACTCTCTCTTTTCACGAAAAAAGGCTTTCCCAACCAGGAAAGCCTTATATTTCTGTCATTATTAGTCAACTGCTACAACCTGCTTTTTGTTGTAAGAGCCACACTTTTTACAAACTCTGTGAGGCATCATAAGAGCACCACATTTGCTGCACTTAACTAAAGTAGGAGCACTCATTTTCCAGTTTGCTCTTCTCTTATCTCTTCTACTTCTTGAAGATTTATTCTTAGGACAAATAGACATCGTTACACCTCCTTAAACGCATTAAAGATATCTTTTATTCCTGCCATACGAGGGTCCGGAACGAATCTATCACATCCGCAATCCCCATGATTCAGATTGTGACCGCAGACACTGCAAATTCCCTCACAGGTCTCTTTACACAAAATCTTCATCGGCCAGTTTAATAAAATTTCATTGTACACAAAAGTCTCTACATTCAGCTGATAACCTTCCATGAATTCGAGTTCATCTTCTTCACTGTCACCTTCCTCAATGGAACTATCCAATGTGGTATCCGGTGAAGCAACTTCTTTCATAAACTCCAAGGCTAATGTTGTAGGTACTTCTGTCAGACACCTGTCACAGCATGTCTCAAAAACAAACTCTGCACTGCCTTCAATTCTGGCCTTACCCACACCGATATTGGTCAGGATCAAGGTAACCGGAGATTTCTTCGTGATCGGAAATGCTCCCAGTCTGCTGGCAAATTCTGTCATCTCAAGTTCTGCTGTTACGGTAACTGTTTTTCCTTCAGATGAAAATACATCAGATAAATTCACTAACATAGTTGACTCCTATGTAAAGAGTATTACACTCTTTGTTTTCACACTTGGTTAATTATACATATGTAAACCCGTTTTGTCAACACTTTTTATATTATTTTGTCAGGTATTTTTTACGTTTTTTACGTTTTTGCTGTTTATACACTCAGCTTCATATCTCCGTCCTGAATCCAGCCCTTCTTACGCATAAACTCGGAAATTCCCAAGGAAAGAATTGCAGGAAGCACAAAATGCAGTACAATGATCTTTACCAGAACCATCATCGGGTTTCCTTCTGCAGCCATAACCTGATAGGTTGTAATCTGTCCCACAAGTCCTGCAGTACCCATACCGGAGCCTGTTGCATTGTTGGTCATGCCGAATACCATGGTGGAAACGGGTCCTAGGATTGCACTGGTTATGATTGCAGGCAGCCAGATAATAGGCTTTTTCACAATATTTCCGATCTGCAGCATGCTGGTTCCAAGTCCCTGTGCCAACAGACCGTTTACTTTATTTTCTCTGTAGCTTGCCACTGCAAAACCCACCATATTTGCGCAGCATCCAACTGTCGCTGCACCTGCCGCCAGACCACCGAGATTTAAGATAACACCCAATGCTGCAGAACTGATAGGAAGGGTTAATATGATTCCCATCAATACAGATACCAGTATCCCCATTAAGAATGGTTGCTGCTGGGTACCGATATTGATCAATTCCCCTAAGAATGCCATAAAACTTGAAATAGGCGGTCCTAACACCAATCCCACTGCTGATCCTGCTGTAATGCTGCACAAAGGCGTGATCAAAATATCCACTTTTGTCTTGCCTGACACTGCTCTACCCACATAAATCCCTGACAAAGCAGCAATAAACGCTCCCAGTGGTTCTCCGGGGCCTGCATATTGAATCACCCCGTCAACCAATACCGTGCCTGCAATGATCTTGCTGGCAAAGGCTCCCATCATACCACAAGTTGCCGCAGAAATGGTAACCAAGGGGCTTTCCTTAAATCTGACTGCAACACCTACACCAATACCTGCACCGGTCACACTGGATGCGATCTTTCCCATCATAAATAAATAAGTTCCAATCATTCCCGGAATCAAGGATCCAATCTGCGTCAATATGGTTCCCACGATCAATGTGGCAAAAAGACCTGCAGCCATACCGCTTAAACCTTCAATAAATATTTCATGCAAAAGTACTTTGAGTTTTTTCATTTGTTGTTTCTCCACTTCTTCTGTATTGCTATTTCTTAATTTCTTCTGTCTATTCAACTGTCTTGTCACCTAGCAAAATAGATACTATCACACTTCTTTTTAACCTGCAATATAAAAAATGCCCGATTTTTGTTCTTTATATCAAACAAAGCGGACATTTTTGCACATATTATTTGATTTTCACCAGATAACCGGCCTCATCCAGAGCTCTTTCCACCGCATCCAGCACTCTTACGCTTGCAGCTTCAATGGTATGATAATGTATCCCATCTGTCAGAATATTCAAGGATCGGGACTCACAGTTTCTTAACTGCTCCACAAACTTTTTGGCTTCCTCCATGGACTGAATGACCAGATCCACACTGATCTGTCCATAAATCTCATGCTCCACGGTGCAATCCAAAATCCTCGCTCCAAAATCCAAGATACATTCAAATTCATTCAAAATATCATGATCCTGATGACAGACACAAATAGTCCGCTTAACCTTCCCAAGCTGATCTTTCTCTTTAAAAAGAACATAACCTTTATTGGTGGCAAGAATATTTTTATTTACAGCCCGCAAAAGAGCAATATCCTGTACAATCACCTGCCTGCTCACATCAAACATTTTGGCCAGCTCCGTACCGGACACAGGCTTAATACTATTTTCCAATATTTTAATCAGTTCTGCTCTTCTGGTTTCTCCGTTTAACATGGTATCCTCGATTCTTTTTTCCTCGTTAACACTTCATGTTACATTATATCACAAACATACCTCTCCGAAAAGATTTTTTACTATTGACAATAGAATAAATTGATTATAAAATAAAAGTGCGGAAACCAAGACGGTTGCCACAATAAAATTTACAAACTATATTTGAGATTTAATCTCGACATAGTGAGCCAATCTGTTGCAGCAGACGGCTCACTTCTTTTTTGTATTAAATTTATCAAAAACTTGGATTAAAATCCAAGCAATTGACACAATCCAAAATACTTCTTGAAGCATAGTATGTATCGCCTCCTCGTAATGTATTTCCTACGAGAGCTACACACTCACCCTCCTTTCTGCTTTCGCAGGATAGGTAAGGCAACCGTCTTTTTTAACCGCCAATCGTCTATCAAAAATGATAAAACTTCGACATGACGAGTGGTTTCCGCAAAAATATTATAATATATCCAATTCAGTTGTCAATAGCATTAATTTAAATTTTATAGTTTTAGCATCTCCAAAATCTTTGGAAACCAAACTCTGCCATCCCGATGTTTCTCATACTCCCTATTGCCTGTATTAATATATAAAGTTCTGTTAAGTCTATTTTTATGGGAACTTTCCATAATAATCATTTTAATGGGTTCCTCAGTATCGTTCCAATAAAAAATTATACTGGTACTTACATTCATTCTGGAATAATCAATAGCTATGCCGCCCTCATCCATATTCATTTTTGCGTTTTCCACATTATCCGGAATAATGTGTCCTGCCAATTCCTCCACCATCTCAGGTGAAAGGGGGATTACCTCATACTCTTCTGTGGCTTTGATTTCCTCTAATCGCTTCAACAATTCTTCATTTTCCCGTAAAGATGCTTCCAACGCAAGCTCCTCTTCCGTCAGTTCCAGAGCAGGAAGCTCCTGTAATATCTTTTTCTTATCTGTGGTTACCGTTTTTGCAGTATACACTCTGGGGATTCTGAAAATAATAAACAAGATACATCCTGCCACAAAGAGTAATGCCAGCCAGATCCAAAGCTTTCCTTGAAACCGATTTTTATTCATCTTATTCTCCTCCGATATGAATCTGATATGGCTGCCCGGGATGAAGCTTATTGCCATAATCCCAAAAAGTATCCGCATGATCCAGACTATTGCCATAATGAGCGAGAAATTTCAATTCCTCACCTTCTAATACAAATACATAAACACTACTGCTGCACTGATAATAATGTCCTTTTGCTCCTCCCCAGATGATCGCCAGTCTTCCGCCCTTATAATCGAAAGCATAGGAATCCCAAGCACCGGAATGGAAAGGATCTTCGTCCGGCATTTGATAATTTACCGAAATAGTATACTCATTCCCCTTCTTCTCCGCAAAGCAGATCCTCCTGTCGTTCATCAAAAGCATAACACCCTTATCGGTAACCTGCATATCATGGCAGGCCAGCCATTCTTCCGTTTTACCCAATGAAAATTCCTGAAGAAGTTCCATTTTTTCCTTTTCAATGCGCTGCAGGAAAACACCACCGTCCCGTTCCAGGAGCACAAATATCTCTTCCTCAGCCTCGTCTGCCTTCATGGCAAGGATTTTTTCTTCCAGAGGATATACCAAGGCAAATTCATCCAACAAAATGAAGGCCGTTTCATCCTTTTCATCCTCATATGCACCCCAGGCAAAAGGCAGCTTATAGATACCATAACCGGTCTCACTCACCCCCGATAGTACTCCCTTATCATCCATAACATAAACATATACATAGATACCATCCCTCAGCACGATGCCATCACTGATAATATTGATATTATCTTCT
The DNA here is from genome assembly GCA_045639165.1 of Acetatifactor sp. Lineage (GTDB taxonomy): Bacteria > Bacillota > Clostridia > Lachnospirales > Lachnospiraceae > Acetatifactor. The sequence goes on from JAZUCP010000006.1 coordinate 16,523, forward strand.
CCTGCATTACCATGGATATCATATACATTTCCATTTTTGTGTTTTTCTACTGTAGCCTCAAACTCCAGCTCCTCAGGAATACGCATACCAAGCACTTTATTAATATGTGAATGCTCATCTTCATTTTCGCTAAAGACTCCATTATAAGAATATCTATGATATTTTCTGCTGTTAATATCCAGCCGCATATCGAAATACTCATAATATTCTGCCAATTTTACAGTTTCTGTACGCGTACTTCCCGGCTCTGTTCTGGAAGCCACATCTACAAAAACATTATAAAACGGGATTTCGGAATCCTTGCCATTATCACCGTCCAGTAAACTTGCTGAAGAGGAATATCCAAAACTCATTGTATACTCAAACCGTGCTGAGGACTCTGATGGAAGTTCATAAGAAAATTCATTGGGATAAAAAGAGAATTCCGTGTCCGACACTAATTCTTCTCCCAGATCCACAGAAGTTTCCCACAACATCTTCTCCTGCCAATGACTGCTTATTTGAAAAGAGATATCCTCTGCATGTGTTGGATCTCCCACCAAAATTTTTTCCTGCAAATACACTTCCTCATCTTGCGCACCAACTACCAGACCGATTCCCACAAGCCCGGCTATTGCCAATACGGTTATTACACAACAGATGATCAGACTTTTCCTCATACCTCTTCCTCCGTCAATTCTTTGAGAGCCTTGCCCACTCTGTCTCCACGATAGTGATAAGTTTCTTTAATATAGGATATGAGACTCTTTTCCTGTGCTTCCAATTCCAAAGTTGTGACATCTCCTACAATGCTTCCCTTGCGGATCAGAACAGCTCTGCTGATACAATTCTCCACCTCTTCGATCAAATGGGTAGAAATAATTACGGTCTCCGTTGGCTCCAATATGCCCACCAGCACCTTATAAAAATCTTCTCTGTTAAACACGTCATTTCCCGCAAAGGGTTCATCCATTAAGATATATTCAGCGCCCTGACTCAAAGCCAAGATTACCTCAAACTGGTTCTTCTGACCGGTAGAGAAACTTTTCAGAGGTTTATTCATAGACAATTCAAAGAAATCCATTAATGCATTAAACCGTTTCTCCCGAAATTTCGGAAAATGCATCTTATAAAACTCCCCATGTTCCTTGGGTGTCAGATTTGGAAAGAAGGAATGTTCACAGGTAGCAAAAGCAAAACGATCCCTGTCTTCTCTTGTCACAGCTTTTCCGTCTAGCAGAATCTCTCCCTGATAGGATACAAGTCCCAGAATACACTTCTCCAATGTAGTCTTTCCTGCACCATTTTCCCCAAATAGTCCTACGATCTCACCTCTGGGAATTTCCAGATTGATTCGAAACAGACTTTGCACGCTTCCTGTTATGCCCTTATAATAATGCACAATATTTTTTAATTCCAACATATCTTCTCATTCCTTTCAAAGACCTAAACACATTTGCGGTGTAACAAATCGATAAATCAAATAATAAACGATCAACAATGTAATCTCTGCTCCCAGAAAAAACAACCCATAAACACAAGGTGTACCAAAATAAGTTATTCTCAATAATTTTCTATTCTTAAGCCTTTTGATGAGATAAATGGACTTACTTTCTCTGCGATAGTAGTCATAATGCAAGGCAAATACGAATATGATAACTACAATTCCTAAAAAGAATGGATCAAATGCCCCTTCCAGTAAGTAAAAGAATCCCGGCATCCGCATTTCCAGATTCAGCACCCGTGACTCTCCATTAAAATAGAATAGATTATCATATGCATTTACATATTCTATCAAAAAGCGCATACTATATATGATACTGAAGGTCATCCAAATCCAGAAAAGTCTATATTCTGTTTTCAGCTCATATCCGGGAGGACACATTTTATGAAGCTTATTTTTAAAGTCATCATTCCATTGCCGGAATCGTTCTTCTAATTTATTAAATATCATCTTCCGCCCCTCCATACCAAATCTGCCAAGCATTTACTACAATATAAACTCCTGCCACTAAAATCAGAATAATATCCATAGCACCAAAAGTCCCGATCTCCTGCTCAAAACCGAATATCGTCAGAGCAATGATTAAAAACAGACTCCAGCTTTTGCTGTTCCTACAGGCACAGACACCAACCTCCAATGCACAAGCTGCAAATAGGAGAATATTGCGGAACCACTTATAAATATCAGCCATAGGAAACAGACAATGCAGAAACTTACTTTTATAAAAAGCCATAAAATACATTTGTACTGACTCATATTCTGACGGAACCAGATGTACAAAGATCATTCCCATTCCCAGAACCGTCAACACTTCCACGAAGATTAGCAATAAAATACTACTTACATTATAGAGTGTCAGACTGACGATTCTTTCTTTATTTGACACTGTCAACCGATCATAAAAATAACTTGTATGAGTTCCTTTTCGCTCACCTTCTGCCCAATAAAGTACCAGACAGATTAAAGCAAATGCTGCCACAAAAACAATCGAAACCTTACTTTGCTCTATCAGACTTTCCAACGTCCAAGACACTCCAAAAGCCTGCCCTAATTGTTCATATCCGGGCACTTCATTAAACTCCGAAAGACACTGAGCAGTATAATCATATTTTAGGTAGGTTCTATAAAACATTCCCAACTGCAGAACGCTCATCCCCAGCAAAATCAACAGGATTTTATATATGGAACTTCTGACTGTCACACTCATAATTGATACTATTTTTTTCATCATATTTCCTCCCAAATCTCTTTTACCAGCTCTTCTGCCTCTTCCTTGGAAACCTTCATTTGTTTCATAGCTGCTACCCAATCTTCTGTTTCTTTTCGGAGAAGTTCCCTACGAATTTTCATTTTTTTGTCAAAGTCTATAGTAACACAGCTTTTCGCACCGGCTCTGGACAATATGATTTCTTCCTCTTCCAGCATGTGGTACGCTTTCTGAATCGTATTAGGATTCACTCCAAGAAGTGCCGATAGTTCTCTTCTGGAAGGAACCTCGTCACCATCGTTGATTGTACCGGCTACAATACCTCTTTTTATATATCTAATTACCTGCAAATAGATGGGAGAATCATCCTCCATCAAAAAATCCTCAAAAGAAATCATGCAACAACCGCCCTCTTACTGTATTATATAATTAATACACCTTTCAACTGTATTATACAGTTAACACACTCATTTGTCAACGTAGTTGTAGATTTAGATTTGTATTATATTTAAAATTCGAAAGCGGGAGCATAATGCTCCCGCTTTCGAATTTAAATATAAACTACAAATCGATAATCTACTTCACAAGTCTTACAGTCTCTCTTGCGATTGCAAGTTCTTCGTTAGTAGCAATGTTCATTACAGTTACCTTAGAGTCCGGAGTAGAGATAATGTAATCATCACCACGTTTCTTGTTTTCTTCTTCATTAAGAGTAATTCCAAGATATCCAAGATATTCACACACCAGAGTTCTGATGATAGGTCCGTTTTCGCCTACACCTGCAGTAAAGCAGATTGTGTCAACACCATTCATGGCTGCAACATATGCACCAACATATTTTGCCACACGATAGCAATATGCCTTCATGGTACGAACTGACTCCGGATGACCGGCAAAGTATCCATCTTCAATATCACGGAAGTCAGATGAGTAATTATTAGAAAGACCCAGTGCACCTGATTTCTTGTTCAGGATAGTGGTAATTTCTTCAATGCTTAAACCTTCTTTTTTAGCAATAAATTCGATAATAGCAGGATCAATGTCACCGGAACGTGTACCCATGATCAAACCTTCCAATGGAGTCATACCCATGGAGGTATCCACACAAACACCATTCTTTACTGCGGAGATAGATGCACCATTTCCCAAATGACAAACAATGGTCTTCAATTCAGAATAATCTTTTCCAAGAATCTCTGCTGCCCTCTTAGATACAAATGAGTGGCTGGTACCATGAAAACCATATTTTCTTACTTTGTATTTTTCATAATATTCATATGGAATACCATACAAATATGCTTCTTCAGGCATTGTCTGATGGAACGCAGTATCAAACACACCAACCATAGGAGTGTTAGGCATCAATGTCTTACATGCATTGTAACCGATCAGGTTCGCAGGGTTATGAAGCGGTGCAAGATCATTACATTCTTCCATAGCTGCAATAACGCTTTCATCAATGATAGTGGAGCACGCAAACTTTTCACCACCATGAACCAGACGATGACCTACTGCACCAATCTCATCTACATTCTTAACCACACCAGTCTTTTCATTCATCAAAGCTTCCAAAACCAGACGGATTGCTTCTGTGTGATCCGGCATAGGAGTAACGGTTACTTCTTTTTGTCCACCTGCTGGGGTATAAGCAATCTTACTTCCATCGATACCGATTCTGTCACAAAGACCTTTTGCGATACACTGTTCTGTTTCTGAGTTGATTAACTGGAACTTCAATGAAGAACTTCCGCAGTTGATAACTAAAATATTCATTCTTTATTCTCCTTAAATATAATTATTTACATTTTAAATTACTGCAACTGAGCCTGTACTGCTGTGATTGCAACTACACCCACGATATCCTGCCATGAGCATCCACGGGAAAGGTCATTCACCGGCTTGGAAATGCCCTGAAGCATAGGACCATATGCCTCAGCACCGCCCAAACGCTGCACCAGTTTGTAACCGATATTACCTGCATCCAGGTTCGGGAAAAT
>JAZUCP010000007.1:0-3501 GCA_045639165.1 Acetatifactor sp.
CCGCTGTATGGAGACGGAGCAGAACCACCCTCATCACTGTTACAATGTTGGGGAGCATACCCTCCATAGTCTGAAGGTTGTAGCTCCAAACAAGGTCCTTCGTCTGGCAATGCTTTTTCATGATATAGGAAAACCGGAATGATTGACCCTGGCAGAGGATGGACGGACCCATTTTTACGGCCATCAGAAGCAGGGCGCAGAGATGACCAGAAGGATTTTAAAACGTCTTCGGTTTGACAATGATACCTTGTACAAGACGGTGAAGTTGGTGGAATTTCACGATTACGGCACCGGTGTAGATATTGATAAGCGTTTTATCCGACGTGCCATTTATAAGATCGGTGAAGATGTATTTCCACTTTTGTACGATGTGAAGAAAGCGGATATCCTGGCACAGAGTGAGTATCAAAGGGCGGAAAAGCTTGAAAAACTGGAGTTGTGGCAGCAGTTGTATCAGGAAATTGCAGCTCAGAATCAGTGTGTTTCCTTAAAAACCCTGGCAGTGACCGGAAGCGACTTGATCGCCCATGGTATGAAGCCGGGAAAAGAGCTGGGAGAAGCGCTACATGCTTTGCTGGAGCATGTACTGGATGTTCCCCAGGACAATCAAAAAGAGATTTTGCTTGAGAGAATGGACTTAAAATAACATAGTTTTTGCTCCGGGCTCATATGATGAATTAGGACATCATGTTTCTAATCTGAGTATGGGGGAAAGATAGTGTGAATGAGAGAGCGTTATCCTTATTAGAGCAATATGATATAGAAGTACTTCGGACCAGAAAGGGCCGGGGTACTTTTATATGTGAAACAAAACAGGGAAGTCTGGTTTTTCAGGAGTATAAAGGCAATCCGGAGAAGCTGAAAATCCAGCAGATGATTCTGGAAAGGATCAGAAGGCTGGGCTTGGTTCAGGCAGAAGAGCTGATCGCAAACCGGGAAAAAGAGCTGTTTGTAAAAGATAGTGACGAGATTTGTTACATATTAAAAAATTATGTGGATGGAAGTGAATGCGATATCCACGATAACAGGGAATGTATGGAAGCCATGCAGCTGCTTGCCCGCCTTCATCATTGCATGGAGGATGTGACAGTGGATGGAAGCCTTCTTCCGGTTTACTCTCCACTGAAGGAGTATGAAAAGCACAATAAAGAGCTTACCAGGGTGTGGAGTTATTTAAAGAAAAAGGGGCAGAAGCAGGTCTTTGAAAAAAGTCTTCTCAGCAATATGGAATATTTTGTGTCCCAGGCACAGCAGATCACCCGGGAGTGGTCCTTGATCGAGAATGCCGGAGGAGATGGTAAGGATGCGCGCTCCTCAGGATTTTGTCATGGGGATTATCAATACCACAATATTATCCGCAATCAGCAGGGCTGGCATATTATGAATTTTGAAAAGCTTCAGGCGGACGATCCCATCAGGGATATCTATCTTTTTGTTCGCAAGGTTATGGAAAAATGTAATTGGGATATGGACAAAGGCAGGGAGTTGCTGCGGACCTATGAGGCAATACGTAGCTTAAGCCCTTATTCTAAAAAAGATTTGTATTATCGTTTTGCTTATCCGGAGAAATTCTGGAAAATTGTTAACTTTTATTATAATGCTCCAAAGTCTTGGATTCCGGAAAAAAATCTAGAAAAGCTAGGCCTTGTGATTCAGCAGGAAGAGGCAAAGAAGCGGTTTTTGGAGGAAGTCCTGGAAATGCCTTGAAAATCTAGAAAAAACCTTAAAACCATAGGAAAAAACCAGTGAAACAGCTTGACAAATATAGGGAAAACCGATATATATAAATATAGACGTTTTTTAAAGACGAGTCGTTCAAATGATGATAGAAGACGAAATATGGAGGTTTATTTAATGAACAAGGCAGAATTAATTGTTGCAATGGCAGAAGCAGCAGATATGAGTAAGAAGGACGCAGAAAAGGCATTAAAGGCTTTTACTGATGTAGTTGCTGAAGAATTAAAGAAGGGTGAAAAAGTGCAGATCGTTGGTTTTGGTACCTTTGAAGTATCTGAAAGAGCAGAGAGAGAAGGCAGAAATCCTCAGAGCGGTGAAGTGATGATGATCTCAGCTTCTAAGGCTCCTAAGTTCAAAGCTGGTAAAGCATTAAAGGATATGATCAACGCTTAATTGATAAAGAACTTACTTTAAGAGAATCTGGCAACAGATTCTCTTGTTTGTTTCATGCGGGAAAGAGGAGAGTTTGAAAACATGAGATTAGATAAATATTTAAAAGTATCCAGATTGATCAAGAGAAGAACGGTTGCCAATGAAGCCTGTGACAGTGGCAGAGTGTTCATCAATGACAAGCCGGCGAAAGCTTCCACTAATGTAAAGGAAGGGGATATCATTACCATTTCCTTTGGCAATAAGGAAGTAAAGGTAGAGGTATTGGACGTGCAGGAAACGGTCAGAAAGGAAGAGGCCAAGGAGCTGTTCCGTTATCTGTAAATGCTGCATGATAAAGTGATTCCGTTTAAAATGATACATTCTTAAGTCATAAATTTGAAAGCTCTCGCATACACTGAACCAAACAGATATTGCAGAGGGCTTATGGAAGATTTGAGTGCAGTCAGCAGGATGCATAAGGTATCCATGACAAATCGAAGATTATGTATGATAAATGGTGTGAAGGATGTGCAGTCCTTTGACGAGCAGGAGATTCTGCTGGAAACAGAACAGGGAATGCTTCAGATAAAGGGGGAGGATCTGCATGTGAGCAGACTGACCCTTGAGCGGGGAGAGATCGATATCGACGGAAGAATCGACAGCTTTGTTTACAGTAACGAAGGAAGTCCGGGCTTAAAGAAGGAATCCTTTTTTGAGAGAATGTTTCGTTAGCTTGTATGACCGGAGAAAATACAATTTTATTACATTCGGCCCTTCTGGGTATCTATCTGACCTTTGTATATGATACCATCCGCATTTTCCGAAGAATCGTGATTCACAACCAGTTCTTTCTTTCCCTGGAGGATCTGGTTTACTGGATTTATTTCGCTGCGGAGTGTTTTCTGCTGATGTACCGGGAAAGCAACGGAATGCTTCGCTGGTTTGCTGTTTTGGGGGCAGGGGTCGGAATTTTTGTGTATAAAAAGCTGTTTGGAAGATATTATGTGCACTACATATCCCTGTTTTTAAAGAAAATCATCGCCAGAATTCAGCGATTTTATAAATTGAGGTTGAAATCTGACCACAAACTCCTTACAATAAGATTAAGGAAACGGTAGTAGAAGAAAGAGGTAGCATGGAGAGAAGAACAACAAGAAAAAAAGTTGCATATCGAAAAAAGATGCAGAATCGGTTCAGTATGTTTCTGGTCATGCTGGTAGTAGTGCTTCTGCTGGTTATTGTGGGAGTCAGAGGCATGCAGCTCAATGCCCGCCTGGAAAGCTTAAAGACGGAAGCCGCTCAGGTGGAGTCTCAGATCTCAAAGGAGCAAAAACGTACGGAAGAGATCAAAGAATATGAAAAATACACCCAGACCAAGATGTTCTATGAGGA
>JAZUCP010000008.1:0-4716 GCA_045639165.1 Acetatifactor sp.
CGGTGATCCCTCCGCCAAAAACAGTTCCCAGCACACATCGCAGAATCAATATGGTGTAAGCACTTTTTTTCTCAAACAAATATAATGCAACCAGAGTAACAATATTGGCCAGCCCTAACTTGATCCCCGGCAAAGGTACCAATATCTGCAGCGGTATCAAACGCTCCGTATAGGAAAGGGCCAAAGCCAGAGCGATCATCACTCCGCACAGGGTTATCTTCTTGGTCTGTTTCATCCTTTTCCCCTTTTCTGCATTTCACAAGCTTGCTTGTGAAACTGCCTTTCAAACTTTTACCTCACCACAAAATCCACTTCATTCTCGACTCCCACAATTCGGATCTCTACCTTATTGGGAAGGCAGACAATACTCCGTCCTGCATGACTGATCCGACCACTGTGCACACAGTCCTCTCCCGGACAATTGCTTTCGGCCACAGATACACTCCCTCCGCTGATCACAATCTTATTACGATAAGTACCTTCCACCCAAAAGCTTTCCTCCCCATCCGGCGAACACTCTTTGATCAACTGATTGTCATGAAAGATCTGTATGATTTTTTTCTCTGAAGCTGTGTTTTTCGGCATAAAAAATCCGGCTGTCAGAACCGTTAAAACGATCACCAGGACTACTGCGAGCCAGTCTCCTTTTTGAAAGGAAAGTTTTAAGGATTTGTTCATAAACATACTCCCATCCGTAATTGTCAATTTTTTATCATACTCACCTGAACTATCATAGCGAATTTTATCCATTCTGTAAAGATAGTAAGGTCATAGTAAATTTTGTCATAAAATAAATAATTTTACAATAAGGTGTCACGACCTGTTTTGTGCACTTACCGATATGCCCGCCTGCGATACTCCGCTGGAGTCACACCGTATTTTTTGGCAAAGGATTTATAAAACCAGGAAAGATTGTCAAAGCCACATTCGTAACAGATATCCGTCACCTGCAGATTACTGATCAGCAGCAACTTTGCTGCATGCTCCAGTCGCAGATCACTCACATAATCAGTGGGGGTGGTGTGATAATACTGCTTTAAGGATCTGGCTGTATGCTCCCTGCTTTTCCCTGCAAGCTGAAAGAAGCGGTCAATCCCTGCAATAAAATTCTGAGGCCGCTTCATTTTTTCGCAAGCTGTTTCCAACCAGATGGGGACATCACTTTTTTGCTCTGAATAATTGTAAAACAGGCTGCTGAAAATGGAAATCAGCAACGTTCTGGCTTTGAAGCGAATGTACTCCGGTTCAAAATGCTGACTCAGTTCAATAAAATCAAAGACCAACTTTTCTTTTTCTCTTGACGACAGGCTGACAACAGGGGGAAAGGGAGCCGCCAGCAGGGCCTCCGAAGAATATCCCGGTCCCATATACTCCAACATCTGCAAAAAAGTCTCTTTGGAGAAGGCCAGATTCAAAAATTCAAAATAATTCCCGTCTCCGCTTTTGTGATCGTGAAGGTCAAAATCACGTATGAACAAAAGCTGTCCCGCCTCTAAAAGCTGCTCCTCACCATTAATAATATGACAGACCTTGCCCTTTATGACCATGAATAATTCATAATAATTGTGATTATGGGGTCTGAAAAACTCCGTATCACTCCTTACATATCTGCATAAACACCCCGCCTGGGGTTCCAGATGATATTTGGCATCTAACATTTTCGGTTCCATAGTGCACCTCCGAATATCACCGTAGCATATAAAAAATGTCATGTCAAGAGTAGTGCGATCCAAAAAGCAAAAATGAAACAGGAGGTAACTGTTGTGGATTTCATCAAACAAAAAATTCGTGTTATAACGGAAAAGCTGAATCAGATAAAAACAGGCAGAGAAGTACAGTGGGATGCAACCAATCCCCAATTTACTGTGTTTGTAAATGGTGTGACTACCCAGGCACTGGACACCAATCATACCTGGCTGCCACTGCAGGCGGATCAAGACTATGATATTTATATGTATCTTTATACCGGCATGATCAATGCACATTTTGAGGTACATGTATCTTTAGAAACTGTGGATCTGAATACAGAAGGTCTTTACTATGATGTACAGGCAAAAGTAGAAAAAGCCGGTGCCTTCTTTGACCGTATCGAGGCCGACTTTAGAAAGAATGCCGAAGAATTGTGTCAGGAACCCAAATGGGTGGGTGAAATGTACCTAGAGATGCATAGAGGCATCTATACCTCCATCGCCAAGAACAAAAAGAACAATCGCAAGAGTGAGCTATTATACCTGATGGCAGAAAGCATTGCAACCGCAGATATGGTACTGAACGGGGGCAGCTATCCGAAAGAAACCCATGACCAAAAGGCTGACGTACTTCTGACCCCTGCTTTCGATTACAAAGAAGTGTATCTGTGTGATATGCTGGAGCAGAATATACGACCTCTTGAAACAGTGAACGGTCAGGTGAAGCTGGGTGTAAAGAATTTTGAGATTGTTACATTGAAGTTCACGAAATAGACGGCGAATGAAAGTAAAGTAATGGGGGGCATCCAAAAGGATGCCCCCCAACTCATTACTGTTCCATCTGTCGTCCCAAAAATCCTGCTGCAGACTGCAGCAGCTTTTGCTCCACTTCTCCCATTTTTGCCTTGGCATCTTTGTTCAACAGGATAACCGATCCAATCACATCCCCTGCACAAATAATGGGGACTATGGACTGCCAGGCGTAGGATTCTTCCATATTATCACAGATGGCTACAAAGGCCCTCTCATCCTTGCCTGCACATACCCCTTCCCGGTTCTGCATTTTATCCTCCAACTGTCTGGTCACTTCCCTGCCAAGCAACTGCTTTGCTCCCCCTGCTGCCGCAATGACTACATCCTTATCCGTGATCAACGCAACATGACCGGATGCTTTCGCCAGACTTTCCGCGTATTGCTTTGCGAAGGTACTCATCTCACCGATGGGGGAATATTTTCTCAGAACAATCTGCCCCTCTCTGTCTGTGAAAATCTCAATGGGATCACTTTCCCGGATGTGAAGGGTCCTGCGAATCTCCTTGGGAATAACGATTCTGCCAAGATCATCAATCCTACGTACGATACCTGTTGCTTTCATATATAAAAACTCCTTTTCATCATTTAATGGTGTGGAGTTAGTATGTGGAATATTTCCATTATTATACTTAAAAGGAAATAATCTTGGATGAACAATATAAAACATTTATAAAAAGCGGACAGAAAATCTGTCCGCCACATCTAATCTATTTTATGCTCCAATTCAACCCCAACGCACACACCGATAAAATCAAAAGCATGATGAATGGTGCAATGTAGCTGCCGGTTGAAATAAACAAAGTATTACTGTAGCCGGCGATAAAAGCTGCTGCGATGAGATTAAAATTGGTGATACTGTAATTAATCGCAAAATATTTTTGTGCATAAAAGGACGAAGTAAATGCAGAGGTTACGGTAGGGCATGAGCCATAGGACATTCCGGTAAGGCAAAGTCCCACAATGCAAAGAGGCAGTGAATGGAACAATACCGCCAGCAATGTGGTTCCTGCGGCTATGATCGTCAGCAAATTGGCTGAAATCATGGTAACTCTGCGGCCCAGCACATCATATACAGCACCTGTCAGAATGCGTCCCAGACCATTGAACACCGCCAGCACACCCACCAGTGTGGTCGCCAAAGCCGGTGCTGCATCCACGGAGAGTACAAGATCCCTTGCGAAGCTGATCACGGAATTACCTACCGCAGTGATAAAGGCCATGCACACAAAAGCTCGCCAGAAGGTAAAGCTTTTTAACATCTCCAGCGTGGAGAAATCCCTTCTTTCAAAAGTTTCCACCACCGCATTTTGCTTCTTTTCAGGTTCCGGAAGCTTCGTATCCGGTGTGGGACGACGCAGGATCCAGCCGGAAGCCAGAAGTACCACCGCCAGCGTAATGCCCAACAATATGTAAGTTTTATCCCAGCCTACAGCCGGGATCTCAAACAATTTACTTACTACATTTCCCAATAATAAGGTACTGATTCCAAAGCCCATCATCAGGCATCCGGAACAAAAGCCTCTCCGATCCGGGAACCACGCACTGACGGTGGATACTACCACATTGTAGGCAATACCAATTCCGGAACCTGCTAAAAATGCATAGGTAATAAACAGCAAAGCCAAATGCTCCACCTGCAAAAAGCCGGTTCCTACAAAGCCCAATCCCACCAGTATTCCTGCAATGATCAATGTGATCCTGGGGCCGATTCGTTTACAGATCAAACTTCCCGCAAACGCTCCAAGACAGAAGAAACACATGGTCAGGGTAAAGTTAAAGGCTAACGCGGAGTCAGACCAGGCATATACCTCCTTAAAAGGAATTTTTAAAATAGACCAGGCATATAAAACACCTGAAAATAACATTGTAAATACACCAACCGCCAGATATATCCAGCGTATAAAAAAAGAAGTTCGTGCTTTCATGATAAAATTCTTGAGCCTCCTATTTCGCGTAAAACAGAACACCCAATGTACCCGGTCCACAATGGCTGGAAATTACGCCTCCTGCTCTTGTAATCAGAATCTCTTCAAAATAATTCATATCCTTCACAAAGTTATAAACCTTGTCAATGGTTTCCTGAGAGCATCCGGAATGGGTCACAAAGACTCTCTTCGGATCTGCCTGCAACATTTCCTCCTGAAGATCCTTTGCGTATTTGATCAATGCGGAATCCAGGCTGCCTCTGTATTTCTTGCTCACTCCCATCTTGCCA
>JAZUCP010000009.1:0-9274 GCA_045639165.1 Acetatifactor sp.
ATATCTCTCCACACACCATTGGCTGCCTGCTGGGACAGCCGGATTTCTTCCGCCAGCTTCTTTTTCAATGTTTCCAAATCGCTTTCCAATTCTTTCATGGCAGCTTCAAATTTCTTTGCCTCTTCTTCTGCCTTCTCGATCTGATTTGCATAGGAAGCCACTGACTTACTTGTCTTATCAATCAACTCGTTTACCTTGCTCTGCTCCGCTTCTGCCTGAATACGCAGGAAATTTAATTCCTCATTCTCTCGCTGCAGCCTGGCTTCCTCGGATTCTATGTATTCACGGTTTTCTATGATCTCATCCAGCTTTTGATTGTCATATTCCACCATACTTTTCACATAACTTGTGAGATTCAGAATATCTGCAAAGCTTTCCGCCTGTAAAAGAGCTGCAATAAAATTGGTTCCCATTTTTTCATAGGAAAGCTGTATCCGCTTCTCCATGCAGTCATATTGCCAGGCTTCCTTCTCTCTTGCAGCCGCCAGATCCGCCTGGGTCTGTGCAATCTCCGCTTCCTTATCGATAATCTGCCTCTCCAGATCCGCCAATCTTTCTGACACTTCTGTCAGTTGCGTATTCAATTCCTTTAACTCGGCTTTTAATTCCTTTTGCTCCCCTTTCAGCCCCTCAAGTTGCTGTTCATTTTCCTCCATCTGGTTTTCCAGATTCTCTTTTTGATTTTCTTTGTCCTTGATCTGCTGGGCTGTTGTTTTACTGGCATGAGAAACAGACGGCATGCTGCCCGCAAGCAGCACTGCCGTCAGTATGAGACAACCTATTTTCACAAAAGTTTTTCTCATGTGGTGTATCACTTAGGCATATTCCTCCTAAAGCTTCATCTTGATCTCTCTATCCGTATTCTTATACTTGATATATTTTACACCTGACGCATCAAACATACGCTTTGAAGCAATATTCATAGGGGTTCCGGCATATTTATCACTGTCATAAACCACCGTTTTAATACCGGCCTGAATGATTGCTTTTGCACATTCATTACATGGGAAGAGGGATACATACAACTTTGATCCTTCCAGAGAACCACCCCTGTAATTCAGGATCGCATTCAGCTCACTGTGTGCAACAAATGGATACTTGGTTTCCAGATCAACACCCTCTCGCGCCCATGGAAAATCGTCATCGGAGCATCCCAAAGGCAAACCATTGTAACCCATGGACAATATCTTATTCTCATTACTTACAATGCAGCAGCCCACCTGTGTGCTTGGATCCTTGGATCTCATTCCGGACAAATGTGCCACACCCATAAAGTATTCATCCCAACTAATATAATTTTCTCTCTTACCGCTCATGGTTATATCCCCTTTCTTCAAAGCTCGTATGCTTTCTATTTATTTTGTACCAAAGATACGATCTCCGGCGTCTCCAAGACCGGGTACGATGTAACCATGATCATTTAATTTTTCATCCAGAGCACCGATATAAATATCCACATCCGGATGTGCTTCCTGCATTTTCTTAACGCCCTCCGGAGCTGCGATAATGCACATAAAGTGTACATTCTTACAGCCTTTATCCTTAAGCATCTGAATGGCAGCAACAGCGGAACCGCCGGTAGCCAGCATAGGATCCACTACAAATACTTCTCTTTCTTCACAATCCGCAGGCAGCTTGCAGTAATATTCCACAGGCTCAAGGGTTTCGGGATCTCTGTAAAGACCAATATGACCGATCTTTGCAGCAGGGATCAGTTCCAGCACACCATCAACCATTCCAAGACCTGCACGAAGGATGGGAACAATGGCCATCTTTTTACCCTTTAATTCCTTTACAGTTGCCTTGCAGATAGGCGTTTCGATTTCAACATCTGAAAGCTTTAAATCTCTGGTGGCTTCATAGCAGATCAGCATTGCGATCTCGCTGATTGTCTGTCTGAAATCCTTTGTTCCTGTTTCCACTCTTCTGATTAATCCAATCTTATGCTGGATCAATGGATGATCCATAACTACTACCTTTGCCATAACATTCTCCTTTGTCCTTTTACTTTATATATGTTATTGTTCAATCAGATCGATTCTTCTCTGATGTCTTGCCTCTTTAGAAAATGCAGTACCAAGGAAGGTATCCACGATTTCCATGGCAAGATTTTCGCCCACGATGCCTGCACCTAAAGCCAGCATATTGGCATCATTATGAAGCCTGGTCATCTTTGCAGATAAGGTATCTGCACAAAGCGCACATCTGATTCCTGCCACCTTATTGGCTGTAATACTGATACCGATACCTGTGGTACAGATCACAATCCCCTTTTCACATTCTCCGGAAGCCACTGCTTTGGCTGCAGCTCGTCCAAATTCCGGATAATCGCAAGATTCCTTGCTGTAACAGCCGCAATCCTTGACTGCAATTCCGGCAGCCTCTAAATGCTTCACTACCTTTTCTTTCAGATCATATCCACCATGATCACATCCGATTGAAATCATCTTTTTTCCCTCTTTTCCTACGTTTTATTATATGAATTACGATCTTTCTTATACATTATGCACACGATGTCCCGCTGCCTTGAGCAAACGATTCATGATAGCCTGTCCAAGCTGTGCATGATCAAAGCTCTCGGAGAAGATCACATCCACCTTCTCATCATCGAATTCCCGCAGAATCCGGAATAAATTATGGGCGATCTGCTGCTCATCATCTCTATATCCGGCACTTTTTACCACATCTGCCTGATACTCTGCCAAAAGCTCCTGGGTGCCGATAACCCCGGCTTTCATTCCCTGCTGATGTGCCAAAGCCACCTGTTCATTGATATAATGAACCACCTTTTCCGGTTCTCCTGTAACAATCGTAAGCTGCCCCTTTGGTGCATAGTGACGATACTTCATTCCCGGAGCCTTAGGCGCCAGTCCGGAGTCTGCACTGAGAATGGTCTTGTCCATATCCACCTGACCAAGCACCTCTGAAAGCATACCTTCCGTGATAAATCCCGGTCTTAAAATCTGGGGCGGCGTCACTGTCATATCGATAATGGTGGATTCCAAGCCAATCCCAACTTCTCCACCGTCAATGATCATATCGATCCGGCCATCCATATCTTCAATTACATATTTTGCAAGGGTGGGGCTGGGCTTACCCGATGCATTTGCACTGGGAGCAGCCACATAACCGCCTGCGTATTCAATCAATTTTCTGGCAACCTTGTGGGAGGGCATCCGAACCGCCACTGTATCCAGCCCTCCGGTGGTTTCATCCGGCACCTGTTCGGATTTTGGCAGGATCATGGTCAACGGTCCCGGCCAGAAGGCTGCTGCCACTTTTTCCACCTCGGTCGTCACTCTGCGCACAATATGGGGCAGTGCATCCATATCCGCGATATGAATGATCAAAGGATTATCCGAGGGACGTCCCTTGGCTGCATATATTTTTTTAGAAGATTCTCTGTTCAGACCGTCGCCTCCAAGACCATACACCGTCTCGGTAGGGAATGCCACAAGCCCGCCATCTTTCAGTATCTTACCGGCCTGTCGCAGCAGATCATCCTTTTCGCAAGTCTGCTCCTCCTGAACATATATTATTCTTGTATTCAAAATGTTTCTCCGTTTCTTGTTGGTTATTCTTTCTGTAATTTTTCTATGATGCAGGTGTACCTATACTCTATCAGTGTATGATTGAGTACTCACTACGGCATTAGGATATTTTCTTTTAAACTCCCTATACTTATTTCCATGAATTTCATGTGTCGGAACCTTCCGCATAATAATTCTTGGTAACTGAATATAACCACTCAACTGCGCTTTAAAAACATTCATCGTTGTAACTATTTGACTGATTGCTTTTTCTAAATCAGATCCCTTCAATTCTATGATGTATGCTTTAGGCTTTGGTGCCATATCCACTTCAACAATGTAATCACACCTTTCACCAACTCTCGTTTGCACAATCCCTCCGTCTATGTGGAACTGATATACATCCCAACCAGATTCATTGTATAAAATATGTTCATTTTTCTTTTCAGAGGAAACAACCTTTTTTTGTTTAATACCACATTTTGAATATTGACTGTCAAAAATCATATCATTCCTCCCGTCCATATTCTATGTCAAACAATCTGTCATACAGCGTATTTATATCCGAAGAAGCCCCATCAATAACTTCGTTGATAATCAAGCCACCTTCTTCCTCAGGCTCAATACAGGACTGTATTCCTCCATTTTCCAAAAAGTAAGCATTACAGTCTTTTACATAAAACAATGGGGCAACCTCTTTTTTAACTTTTTCCTCAAGATTATTATCCCGGAATAGCTTTTCAGCATAAATTAAATTATTTAATGCTCCCAAAATATATGGACTATGAGTAGTTATCATAATACTGCAAGACTTATTTGTCATTAGTGCCAGCATTTCTACAATATATTTTTGAGCTTCCGGATATAAATGAGCCTCCGGTTCTTCCAAAATAATAAATGCCTTGGTATTGTTTACCAACAAATGCAAAAAAATGTTGAAAATCCATACCGTCTCCTGCTGACCTGAAGATGTATAATTAATTTTAACAAAATGTTCCTCATCTATATAAAGACGTTCCTCACTATCTTTAAAAACATACTTTCCTTTCAAAACTTCATTGACCAAACCAAGCATTTCCTGCACTGTCTTATAGTCAATCCTCACTCCGGGAGTATTCTTTTTCTGCGTAAGCAAACCCTCAAAACCTTCACCAAATAAAGGTCTGATTTTCAAAATCCTCTCTATATATTTTTGTGTACAGAAATCTATGCTTCTCTTTTGCTCATCATCCATCGTTGCAAATAAATAATTTAACTGAGATGTTAATAGTGTAATAAGGCTTCTACCAGCCGGAATAAACACTGCATTGTAATCATCCCGAAAAAGATTAT
Source organism: Acetatifactor sp. (assembly GCA_045639165.1). Taxonomy (GTDB): domain Bacteria; phylum Bacillota; class Clostridia; order Lachnospirales; family Lachnospiraceae; genus Acetatifactor. Next base: position 4,863 of record JAZUCP010000009.1, read on the forward strand.
TTATTTGTATCTTAAGTTCTTCCTGACCAATATTGCTATAAGAAAATGTCTTCAAGAAAGTCTGAATATCACTGCTAAAATCAATCCATACATAATTAGGGGAAAGAAAGTCAATCCCCTCCTGCATCCTCAAAGAAACGCAAATATACGTCTCTCTATCATAATAATACAGTAGTTTCATATCCTGCTTCATTGCTTTTGATGTACCAAACAACTGAAGAAATTTATTCCGCAAAACCTTTATCACATCAGAAAACAATGTATTTCCTATGCCCAACAATGTTCTTCTCGCTATTGTATCATAAATATCGTCTTTTACAGTACGACAGAAAAACACCGCTTTAGCAATCGTACTTTTTCCGGATGCCTGCGCTCCCGTAAGCACTGTAAAATGCTCAATATCCATCTCACAATCATTTATCGGACCAAGATCATGTATTACAATTTTTGACATATAACCTCCAAAAATTCCAACTATAATTTTATGGTAAGCAAATCTGATTGCGCCGGGCGGTTCTTACCGCACGCACAAACACTTCTTCAAAATCTATTCCATACTCAGCGCATAATTCTCTGACTTCCGGCTCAGTACTTATTCAAATATCATCTTACCATATAGGTATGAATTTCGCAAGTAAGGTTGATATTTCTTTTGAGACTTGCACCTTTTAATTCCACATGCGATAATAAACAAAATAACACAAAGGAGAGCACAAATTATGAAATTAAATCAAGATGACATCTTTCTTTCTCAAAGCGATTCTGATGAAATGAATGAGCAGTCGATTGACAAATTATGTGCATCACTGGCATATGCAATGGGAATAGATGCACCGAAATATGCGGCATCCCCGTCCTCACAATTGAATTCATATGTTGACAGAAGGCTTAACGGAAAAAAGACGGATAGAATTTTTATGTATAACCCGGATGCAATTGCACAATGGATTTACAAAAAATACCCTGCGTTATTTGTTGAAGCAGTAAAAAGAACGGAATTGGAATTACCGCTTTGCACGGTCATGCCATCTGTCACACCTGTATGCTTTGGTACCATGTATACAGGTGCACAGCCAGCGGTTCATGGAATACAAAAATATACGAAACCGGTCATTACCATTGATACCTTGTTCGACGCATTAATAAGAGCAGGGAAAAAGCCGGTAATTATAGCAGAATCTGGTAGTAGTATGTCGAAGATTTATTTAGAACGTAATATGGATTATTTTATTTATGATACTATTGAAGAGGTAAATGCAAAAGCGGCAGAAGTTATTTTAGAAGACCAATATGATTTTGTGGCAGTTTATAATGGAAATTATGATAGTGTAATGCATAGATATGGACCTGAAAGTCTGGAAGCACTATCAGAGCTTCGAGCGAATGTAGAGGCTTTTGCCATGTTTAGTGCAATGATTCAGGAACATTGGAAAAAGCATAATGTACTTGTAGGTTTTGCAATGGATCATGGCTGTCATGAGATTGATGGTAGTTGTGGTTCGCACGGACTGGATATGGTGGAAGATTTGAATATCGTGCATCTATATAAAATATATTCATTGGAAGAAAGTTAAATGTTCCATTTTCATATGTATGCAATGGAAACCAAGAGCGAAGGGGGTAATATATGGATACTCAGCAGATAAATCAGATTTTATTAGATACTGCTTATGTAAGAGTGGGTGGAACTCCAAACGAATTGAAATGTGCAAAGTATCTGCAGCAGAAATGTGCTGAAATGGATCTGGAAACATATATAGAATCATTTGAAGTTAACGCATCAGATATTCTTGAAGCAAAGCTTTACGTGAATGGAAAAGAAATTGCCTGTACAGGGTATATTAATGCGGGAAATGGAGAGGTGGAAGCCGAATTATATTATCTGACCAATCCTGATATCTATTCATTGAAACAGTGCAAGGATAAAATTGTCATGATCGATACAAAAATGGGGTACTGGATGTATCGGGATATCGTAGAAAATGGGGCTGTAGGATTTATTACCTACGATGGCAATGCAAACTACGATAATCATGATATTGACCAGAAGGAATTGCGTATCGATAGTAGTGAGCAAAACAAGATTCCAGGTGTAAACATCAATGTAAAGAATGCTGTCGAAATCATTCGATGTGGTGCAAAAACCGCTAAAATCATTTTAAAGCAGAAACTGTATAAAACTGAATCACATAATGTACTTCTGGATTTACCCGGAGAGTTAGATGAATGGTTTGTATTGTCCGCCCATTATGATTCTACTTCCCTGTCTACAGGTGCTTATGACAATATGTCAGGATGCATTGGACTGCTATATATAGCAGAATATTTTGCAAAAGAACCTCATCGTTATGGCCTGCGGTTTCTTTGGTGTGGTTCTGAAGAAAAAGGGCTGCTTGGATCAAAGGCATATTGTGAAAGAAACGAAAAGGAACTGCACAAAGTTGTCTTGAATATAAACCTTGACATGTTAGGATGCATCATGGGAAGATTTGTTTCCTGGTCTTCCGTAGATGAGAAATTGACCCACTACCTCGAGTATTTCGCAGCAGAAAATGGATTTAGTGCGGAAACTAAGTTCGATGTCCGTTCAAGTGATTCTGCTTCTTTTGCAGACAAAGGGGTACCGGCGATTTCCTTTGCACGTTATGCACCGGGTAATACTGCCACGATACATAACCGCTATGACACGCTAAAAGTCATAAGTGCAGAACAACTTCTGGATGATATGAATTTTATCATTGCCTTTGTGAAGCGAATGGTAAATGCAAAGCAGTGTCCGATATCAAGAGAGATTTCTCAAAAGATAAAAGAGGATTTGGATGTGTACATGTGCCGCATACGCCAAAAACAGTAATTAAGCCTATTGACAAAAGGGTCATTGAAAAATGCAATGACCCTTTATACCCGCTCTAAAAAATATTTAATCTGTGATATTTTCAAAACAACTCCAAAAGACAGGTACCATAAGCATATAAATTTCGCAAGTAAGGTTGATATATTTCAATAATGATATAATATAAACCAACCTATCTTTTACGCAAGACTTCGCAAACGTTTTACAATCTCCTTCATTTTATCTACTGTATAATCTAATTCTTCTCTGGTAGTATCTTCTGACAATGTCAACCGCAAGGCCCCCCTGGCAATTTCCCGCGGCATCCCCATAGCCAAAAGAACATGTGATGGCTCTATAGAAACAGAAGTACATGCCGAACCACTGGATGCACAGATATTTTTCATATCCAACATAATCACTAGGGCCTCTCCTTCAATATTTTGAAAACAAATACTGACATTATTGGGGAGGCGTTGCTGCCTGTGACCATTCAATATCACATCGGGAATCTCTTTTTCAATGCGGGCAATTAGATAATCCCGCAACTTACTTATCGTGTCCATCTTTTCCAGCAGATTTTCGCATGCAATCTTTGCCGCTTCTCCCATTCCCACGATCGCCGGTACATTGCTGGTTCCTGCTCTCCTGCCTTCCTCTTGATCTCCTCCGTGAATAAAAGAGTGTATTGGCAGATTTTTTCGGATATACAAAAATCCAACACCTTTGGGCCCATGAAATTTATGTCCGCTGGCACTAAGCATATCAATGTTACATTCTTTCACATTGATCGGCAGGTGTCCATAAGCCTGCACTGCATCTACATGAAACCAAATGCCTGAGTCTCTGCAGATCGTCCCGATTTCTTTTATAGGTTGTATCGTTCCCATTTCATTATTTGCAAACATGATGGAAACCAAGAAGGTGTCCTGTCTAATGGCGTTCTTTAAATCTGTTATGTCGACCATTCCATATCTATCCACATCTAGATATGTCACTGAAATTCCTTGCCCCTCCAAATATTTACAGGTATTTAGTACCGCATGGTGCTCAATTTTGGATGTAATGATATGACCGCCTAGAGTATTTCTGCGGCGATAACTATCCGCAGATCCTTTTAACGCCCAGTTATCAGACTCACTGCCGCCAGCCGTAAAAAAAATCTCCGCGACTTCTCCATCCAAAGTCTCTGCAATGGTTTTACGAGCCTTTTCCTGAGCCTGCTTACTTTTCTGGGCAAACCTATACCCGCTAGATGCATTCCCATAACTTTCACAAAAATAGGGCAGCATTTCCTCCAACACAAGAGGATGCATCTTAGTCGTTGCCGCATTATCTAAATAAATTATTTTATTATTCATTATTTAACCCTATCCACAAAAAACTTTAGATCATCTCACTTAAATAATGCAGCCCGGTGCATCAAAAAATCAGACACCGGGCTTTTACATGCTAATCAAAATGAACTATTTTTGTTTCACCGCTTCTCAAAAATACTTTTTTAAATCCACACAGATTTTTATGTGGAATATATTCGTACTTTAACACAGAATACTGTGTGTCATACCCCCCTTTATTG
>JAZUCP010000010.1:0-6428 GCA_045639165.1 Acetatifactor sp.
GCAAGGGATTAAGTTAGGATATATGCATATCTTTATTGCTGCTGTAGTACGTATTATTGCATTGCGTCCACAGCTGAACCGTTTCGTTATGAATGGTAAGATTTATGCTCGTCCCAAGATCTGGGTCAGCTTCGTAGTTCACCCAACCCTGAAGGATGGAAGCGTCGGAACTACTATCAAGCTTTGCTTTGAAGGAACTGAGACAATTTTAGAAATTGCTGAAATCATTAACAAGGCAATTGAAAAAGAAACTACTAAAAGAGTGGGAGAAAACGGCATCGATAAGTTGTTACGTACATTAATGCATAAGATTCCGGGACCATTTATCAGCTTTGTAATCAACACACTGATGTGGATGGATAAACATAACATCATGCCCAAGAAAATCGTGGAATTAAGTCCTTTCCATACTTCCTTCTTTATTACTAATTTGAAATCTTTGGGAATTAATCATGTTTATCATCATACATACAATTTTGGTACTACAGGTCTTTTCTTTGCTATCGGTAAGGAAAAGCAGATTCCCGTTGTTCAGGGCAAAGAAATCGTTCAGGAAAAGCACATGGGATTTGGACTGGTATCCGATGAACGTTTCTGCGATGGCTTATACTTTGCCATGTCTCTTCGTCAGCTTCGCAAGATTATGAGAAATCCAGCATGTCTGGAAATTCCGCTGGAGAAGAAAGTGGAAGATGATTTATAAAATAGAGCTGCGAAAGAATTTTCTTTCGCAGCTCAAACTATTTTTATTTATTAATTTCCGGGAGACTTGCAGCAGCAACAGACTGTCCCACACGACGGGAATTTTCATCCGGAATGTGAAGCTGTACCTTTGCAGCTAGTTCAGGGAACTCCTTATCCAATACTTCCTGTGCTCTCTCAAGGAGGATCACTCCGCCTTCACCTGAAGTTACACGTCCCATGATCAATACATGCTTGATATCATAGAATTCACTGTAAAATGCAATTGCATAACCGAAGTATGCACCGATGGTATCGTAAATAGCAGCAGCACCTTCGTGTCCTTCCTTCATTAAGCCCTGGACAACTTTCAGCTTTTCAGCCGGAGAAAGGCTTTCGTCTAATTCAATACCAGCTGCTGGTGCAAGCTTGATCACTCCATCCTGGGAGAAGTATTTTACACCACAACCATAGTCACCGGACCATTCATCCACCATTGCATCTTCGCAGAAATCAACCGGAACAAATGCAAGTTCGTTAAGCCAGCCGGTAATATTTCCCTGAGGATCCACATATCCGCCCGCTTCCGAGGTACCCATTGCAATACCCAGCACTGAATTATCATTCAGATCCATAGCACCTGCAAGTGCGGTAACGTCACCATCATTTGCAACTTCGATGGGGATATTCTCGCCCAGCTCTTTTGCCACATCGATGTACATATTTTTAACTTTTTTGTCGAATTCTTCATCACTTACTTTTAAGAAAAGGGATGCCACCATGATACGATTATCAATATATACACCTGCGCTGGATACACCGATGGCATCCACTCTTGGCATCTTGGAAGCTGCGGTCTTCATGGCATCTAAAATTCCCTGATAGTGATAATCCGGATCTGAGTTGGTCTTAGGGAACCAAACTACTTCTTCGGAATATACGCTTTCACCGTTGATCACTGCACTTACCTTGCGGTCACTTCCGCCGGCGTCAAAACCAATACGGCAGCCGTCCAGATGACGTCCGATAGGTGCTGCTGCAGATTTGTCAGCAGGTGCATCCTGAATATCACACAGAATCACTTCAAATTTGGTCTCGTATACACGTTCCATGAAATTCACGTCGAATGCACGTAAACCCTCATATGTATAGGCTTCTTTGATCTTTTCTCCCACTACAGGACTGCCTGCGATGATCACCTTATATCCGCCGGCTACCCAGAGCAAAGCCTTGGTCATTCTTTCCACAAAGCGGAAATTTTCTTCATCATGTCCGGTTCCGTCCTTGAAAATACGGGTCTTGTAGGTTGAGATATAGCCCTTATTTCTCTCAATGGCAATAACCAAGTCTTGTCCGTCCTCTACTGTCGCTTCACGCATTTGACGACAGATCAGAGACAATGGCTGAAACTGGGGATCAAGTTTTGCATTTAGTTTAAGCTTCATATTTGATTTCTCCTCCGATAATTGTTTTCTGCACGTTAAATTCTAAATCCGTAATAATCAGATCTGCATCCTTACCCACCTCAATAGAGCCCTTTTGGTCAGCAATACCAAGTGTGGTTGCAGGATTTAAAGATGCACCGTTGACACATTCCCACAAAGGAATGGAGGAATTGGTGAACACATTCCAAACACCCTTATTCAAATGCAGTACACTTCCTGCCACAGTACCATCTTCCAGACGGCACACAATACCCCGGTAAATGATCTTCTGGCCACCCAGTGTGTATTCTCCTTCCGGAAGTCCTCCTGCCGGCAGACAGTCGGTAATGAAGCAAAGCTTTCTACCCTTCACTTTCCACAATAAATCATAAAGACTGGGGCTTACATGGAACGCATCTACGATCACTTCACAGCTGACATCGCTGTTGAAAGCCGCAGTCACCACTCCCGGTGCACGATGGGCCAAAGGAGTCATGGCATTGAACAAGTGGGTTACATGTGCAACACCTACTTCTGTACTCTTCATCGCAGTCTCATAATCCGCTGAGGTATGTCCCATAGAAACAACCACATCTGTATCCCGACAGATTTCTCTGATGGCTGCAAAATCTTCTGTATCGGTCTCCGGAGCCAGTGTAATAATACGGATAATATCCGCATACTCTTTCACGAATGCAGCATCCGGCTTCAGGATATATTTCGGATCCTGTGCGCCCTTTTTACTTTCACTGATAAAAGGACCTTCTGCATGACAGCCCAAAATGGTACTGCCTTCCCAGGCTTTACTTTCTTCCTTGAGATCACGACATACCTCCAGTGCCTTACGAATCACCTTCATGTCTTCCGTCATGGTTGTAGGCAGATAACCGGTAACACCATTGGCAAGAAGTCCTTTGGAAATGGTTCTGATACTTTCTTCTGCACCATCGCAGGTATCCTTACCCAGATAACCATGGATATGCAAGTCAATCAAACCGGGAGCCACATATCCTCCCTGTGCATCGATCACTTCTGCATTCTCCGGAATTTGATCTGCAGATACTATCCCCTCAAATACATTTGAGAACAAAAGCACCTGATTTTCCACAATCCTGTCTTTTAAAATAATCTTTCCGTTTACAACAGCTTTCATCTCAAACCTCCGCATCAATTAAAATGTCAAATATATAGTAAATTATACCAAATATATATTTTAAAAGCAATATGGAAGAGAAAATATTCAGACAATTTAGGTGATCACTCAGGTTATCGCCTTGATTGCCTCCGCCGTTCCCATGACCATTACGCTTTCATCATTTTCAAATATATGCTGGGGGCTTGGCAGCGGATATATCTGTTCATTTTTCTTGGTAGCAAGGACGCTGACATGATATTTATTACGGATGGACAATTCCATAATGCTTCTTCCCAGCCAGGCTTTGGGTAGCGCCACTTCATAGATACCGATTTCCGGTGTCAATTCGACATAATCGAAGATATTGTCCGCACCGAATTTAATTGCCAGTCTCTCCGCTATCTCCCGCTCTGCGTAAACTACATAATCTGCTCCATTTCTCAAAAGCAGCTTTTTATGCACATCTCTTGTCGCTCTTGCAATCACATATTTACAGCCCAGGTCCTTTAACAATACCGTTGTTTCCAACACATGCTGGAAGTTTTCACTCATAGCTACCACTGCAAAATCAAAATTCCGCACACCGATACTTTCCATAAAGCGTTCGTCCGTAGCATCCCCAATCAAAATCTGGGGAACCAATCCCACTGCATCATCGGCCCTATCTTCATTCCACTCAATTGCCATTACCTCATGTCCTGACTCCAGCAGTTTCTGAGCCATATGGCGTCCAAAACGTCCCAATCCTAAAATCAATACCGATTTCATCCTCTTCTCCTTTCATTCTCCCACTTAGCCCACCTGTACTTTATCCAGTGGCAAACGAGAGGAACTTACCTTCTTTTCCGTAGAAAATACCATCAACATAGTTACTGATCCCACTCTTCCGCAAATCATTAAAAATGCCAAAAGCAGCTTTGTAAACATGCTCACATTAGGTGTCAGCCCAAAGGAACTGCCTACCGTTGCCATTGCTGATACAGTTTCAAACAAGGCCGAGAGAATCGGCACCTTCTCCACCGCAGATACAATCACTGCGCAAGCACTTGTCACCAAGATATAAATCATAAATACACAGGAGGCAGTACGAGTAATATTTTCCTCCATGCGCCGACCAAATGCTTCTACATTTTTCTTTTTATAGAATGTGGTAAAAATACTCAGACACAATACCCAAAAGGTTGTAGTCTTCATACCACCCGCTGTTGAGCCGGTGGAGCCACCGATATACATCAGACAGATCATTACAAATTTACCGGGGTCGGACATAGCTGTCAGATCCACCGTATTAAATCCGGCGGTTCTGGCTGTAACAGATTGAAAAAAAGAGGCCAGTATCTTTTCTCCAAAATTCAATCCTGCAAGGGCCGGACTATTATATTCCAACACAAACAATGCAAGGGCACCGATCAGAATCAAACCTGCACTAATGGTCAATACCATCTTACTCTGCAGGTTCAGTCTGCAAAACCGTCCACGCTTCTCTCCAATATCATGCCACACAAAAAAACCCAGACCACCAATGACGATCAGCAGCATAATAATCAGATTCACATATCCGTCACCGACCATACCTGTTAAGGAAGAAAATTCCCCAGTCTCAGATCCCATCAAGTCAAATCCTGCATTACAAAAGGCGGAAATGGAGTGAAATAAGGAATAATAAATTCCTTTTCCCCAGCCAAACCTGGGAACAAAGGCAAAGCTCAGCAATACTGCACCTATAAATTCCACCACAAATGTGCCACCCACAATATATTTGGTCATCCTGACAATCCCGCCAATCTGTGGGGCGGAAATGGAATTTTGCATCAAAGCCCTTTGACTTAAGGTGATTCGTTTACCGGCTGCCACCATCACCATAATGGCTACGGACATAAAACCGATCCCACCGATCTGAATCAAGGAAAGAATTACCATTTGTCCAAACAAGGTCCAGTGGGTAGCTGTATCAAATCGAATCAATCCGGTTACACAGGTAGCGGAAGTGGCCGTAAAGAAGCAATCACTGATTCCGGTACTTCCTGCACCTTTTGTGGCTATGGGCAATGCAAGCAACAACGTCCCTATTAAGATCACCATACAATATCCACTGAGAATCAATTGTGTGGGAGACATTCGGGCTAATATATTAAATTTCTTTTTCAAGGATATCCTCCTCCCTGTCAAATCTCAGCAAATCCCGCTGCAAGGTATTTTACGCATACAAAAAAGATTCACATGATACCATTATAGTATCACATGAATCTTTTGTATATGCTTTATTTGAATTTAGAATCCAAGATTAATATTTCATAACCTCTTCTTCGCCTCTCATCACGCGAAGTGCACCCTGAACAAGTGCAAGTAATTCATCTTCTCCGGGATATACGGTAACAGGAGCAATAAATCCTGCACGTTCGGTTAATACATCTACAACAATCTTGTTGTAAGCAATACCACCGGTAAGAATGATCTGGTCAACTTTACCGTTCAATACACAAGCCATGGAACCCATATCCTTAGCAACCTGAAGCAGAAATGCATCCTGGATTTCTTTTGCCTTAGGATCTGCTTCAGCCATCTTGATTACATTTCTCATATCGTTGGTTCCAAGGTATGCATTAAAGCCGCCCTTACCTACGATCTTGCTGTATACTTCTTTCTTGGTATATTCACCTGAGAAGCACATATCGATCAATGCACCGCTGGGTACACCGCCTGCACGTTCCGGTGAGAATGCACCATCACCGTCAAGAGCATTAAATACATCCACGATACGTCCTTTTTCATGAGCACCAACGGAAACGCCGCCACCCATATGTACAACGATCAGGTTAAGAGATTCGTAAGGAACGCCCTGTTCCTTTGCATATCTCTTAGCAACCGCCTTCTGATTCAATGCATGGAAAACACTCTTACGAGGGAATTCCGGAACACCTGAATATCTTGCGATAGGCATCATTTCATCCACAACTACAGGGTCTACGATATAAGAAGGAGCACCGATCTCATCGCCGATCTCTCTAGCCAGGATTCCACCCAGGTTAGAAGCATGCTGTCCCTGCACACCAACCTTAAGATCTTCCAACAGTTCATCTGTCACTGCATAGGTTCCGCCCGGAATCGGCTTTAACATACCGCCACGTCCAACGATCACATCTAAAGACTTGATATCAAATTCTTTTTCTGCCAGCAAATTGGTAATG
>JAZUCP010000011.1:0-12724 GCA_045639165.1 Acetatifactor sp.
ACTTCTACTCCCGAAGGAGTTGTATATATCTACAATAAACAGCGTAATCGTACTTTAAGAGGCCCCGGATATGCTTCCTTTATAAAATATTGGATGCCTGTTAAGGGCGGGATCGGTCTTCATGATGCAAATTGGCGAACAAACTTTGGTGGAGAGATTTACAAGAAGAACGGGTCTCATGGATGCATTAATATTCCTAAAGAGATTATGCCCGAAATTTACGAAAATTTTGAGATTGGAACGCCGGTTATTATGTTTTATTAGATTTTATTGTGCTAAATTGTAAGACAATTCAAAAAAATGAAAACATTTGGTTGACTTAAATTGTATTAAGGTATACAATAGTCAACAAGTTATTACTTTACATTGTTAACGCGTTAACAATTGTTGGCGTGTTACAAATGAAAGAATAAATGAGGAGGAAAAAATTGTGCGAGTGTATAACTTTTCAGCAGGCCCCGCAGTTTTGCCTGAAGAAGTCTTAAAAGAAGCTGCAGCAGAGATGATGGATTATAAGGGAACCGGCATGTCGGTTATGGAAATGAGTCATCGCTCGAAGGCTTATGATACAATTATCAAGGAAGCGGAAGCGGATCTGAGAGATTTAATGAATATTCCCGACAATTATAAGGTTCTGTTTTTACAGGGTGGTGCAAGCCAGCAGTTTGCAATGATTCCTATGAACCTGATGAAGAATAAAGTTGCTGATTATATTGTGACCGGTCAGTGGGCAAAGAAAGCATATCAGGAAGCCTGTATGTATGGTAAAGCCAACAAGATTGCTTCTTCTGAAGATGCTACATTCTCTTACATACCGGATTGTTCCGACCTTCCTATCAGTGAAGATGCGGACTATGTATATATTTGTGAGAACAATACCATTTATGGTACTAAGTTTAAAACCCTTCCCAATACCAAGGGAAAAACTTTGGTTGCGGATGTATCAAGCTGCTTCTTATCCGAGCCTGTAGATGTATCTAAGTATGGTGTGATCTACGGCGGCGTACAGAAGAATATCGGTCCCGCAGGTGTGGTGATTGTGATTATCAGAGAAGATCTGATCACAGAGGATGTGCTTCCCGGAACACCTACCATGTTAAAATACAAGATCCATGCAGACAATGATTCTTTATATAATACACCACCTGCATATGGTATTTATATCTGTGGCAAGGTATTCAAATGGTTGAAGGCACAGGGCGGTCTGGAAGCTATGAAGGAATATAATGAGAAAAAGGCGAAGATTCTTTATGATTTCCTTGATGAAAGCAAGCTCTTTAAGGGTACCGTGAGAAAAGAAGACAGATCCTTGATGAATGTTCCTTTTGTCACCGGCAACGCAGATCTGGATGCAAAATTTGTTAAGGAAGCAAAGGTGGCAGGCTTTGAAAATCTGAAGGGTCATAGAAGTGTTGGCGGTATGAGGGCAAGTATCTACAATGCAATGCCTATTGAAGGTGTAGAAAAGCTTGTTGAATTTATGAAAGCATTTGAAGAGGCCAATGCCTAAAACAAATTTGTATAACAGATTCAGAAACGAGGAATAAATATTATGTTTCAGATAAATTGTTTGAATCCAATATCTAAGGTTGGATTGGAGATTTTAACAACCGACTATAAAATCAATCCAAATGTAAATGAAGCGGAAGGTATTCTGGTAAGAAGTGCTTCCATGCACGAGATGGAGATGCCGGAAAGCTTGTTGGCTGTCGCAAGAGCCGGAGCAGGTACCAATAATATTCCGCTGGATAAATGTGCTGAAAAAGGTATCGTTGTATTTAATACACCGGGTGCCAATGCCAATGGTGTAAAAGAGTTAGTGCTTTGTGGTATGCTTTTGGCATCCCGTGATGTAGTAGGCGGTATTGAATGGGTGCAGTCTGATGTGGACGATGAAAATATCGCAAAGACTGCTGAAAAGGAAAAGAAGCATTATGCAGGTACCGAGATCGCCGGAAAGAAGCTGGGTGTTATCGGTCTTGGTGCAATCGGTGTTATGGTTGCTAATGCAGCCATCAATCTGGGCATGCAGGTATATGGTTACGATCCATATGTATCTGTAAATGCGGCATGGAATTTAAGTCGTGATGTAAAACATGCATTTAATCTGGATGAGATTTATAAGAATTGTGATTACATTACCATTCATGTTCCTTTGATGGATTCTACCAAGCATATGATCGGCAAGGAAGCCATCAATAAGATGAAGGATGGAGTGATTCTTTTAAACTTTGCAAGAGATCAGCTTGTAGATGAAAAAGAGGTTCTGAAGGGCATTGCAGCAAAGAAGATCCGTAAATATGTTACCGACTTTCCGAACCCTACCACAGCAGGGCAGCCGGGCTGTATCGTAATTCCACACCTGGGTGCAAGCACTGAGGAATCAGAAGACAATTGTGCAAAGATGGCAGTGGAAGAGTTGATGGATTACCTGGAGAATGGTAATATCAGAAACAGTGTAAACTATCCGAATTTTGATATGGGCGTATGTAACCATGAAGGACGTATCGCCATCTTCCATAAAAATATTGCGAATATGATTACCAAACTGGCATCCGTCCTTGGTGAGAAGAATATCAATATTGCAAACATGATGAACAAATCAAGGGGTGAGGTTGCGTATACCATGTTCGATATTGATTCTCCTATCAATGAAGGTATTCTGGTTCAGTTGGAGGCAGTTGAAGGGGTATTTAAGGTAAGGGTTGTAAAATAAAATATAAGTTAATAAAACGATAGGAGGAAACTATGAGTAACACACAGAAAAATGTATTGGGCGAAAACGGTATTTATGATGCAAAGACCCTGGGCACACCCAGAGTAATTCTTTTAGGTCTGCAGCATATGTTTGCAATGTTTGGAGCAACCATACTGGTTCCTATGTTAACCGGTCTTGATGTATCCACCACATTGTTATTTGCCGGACTCGGAACATTATTGTTCCATTTCATCACAAAGGGAAAGGTTCCTGCGTTTCTTGGATCTTCCTTTGCATTCCTTGGCGGATATGCAGCGATTGCTCCCATGATTGATGGAGCACCTAATAAGGAGATGCTTCCATATGCTTGTCTGGGTGTGGCATGTGCAGGAATTCTGTATTTTGTAATGTCTCTTTTGATCAAAGTATTTGGTACAGCTAAGGTGATGCAGTTCTTCCCACCTATTGTTACAGGACCTATTATTATCGCAATTGGTTTGACCTTGTCTAAGTCAGCTATCGATAATTGTGCAAATGATTGGTTGATTGCACTTGTAGCAATCGTTTTGGTAATTGTCTGCAACATTTGGGGAAAAGGAATGATCAAAATTGTTCCGATTATCATTGGTGTCATCGGATCTTATGTATTTGCGGCAATTTTAAACAAGGTTGATTTTTCTCCGGTAGCGGATGCAAAATGGTTTGGCATTCCGATTCACTGGGAAGCAACTGCATTTTCTGTGATTGCTGACGGAGATATCGCTTTTATCATAACCGCAGTAGTGACCATTATGCCAATTGCTTTGGCAACTATGGTAGAACATATTGGAGATGTTTCTGCGATTTCTTCTACAGTGGGAATCAATTATTTTAAAGATCCTGGACTTCACCGCACAATGTTAGGTGATGGTCTTGCTACAGTGTTAGCTGCATTGTTTGGTGCACCTGCAAATACAACTTATGGAGAAAATACAGGTGTGTTATCTTTGACTAAGGTGTTTGATCCTCTGGTAATCAGAATTGCTGCCGTATTTGCTATTTTGTTCTCCTTCTCACCTAAAGTGGCTGCAGTGATCGGATGTATGCCGGCAGCTACCTGTGGTGGTGTTTCCCTTGTACTTTACGGTATGATTTCAGCAGTCGGTGTGCGTAATATTGTAGAATCACAGGTTGACTTTTCTAAGAGTCGTAATGTAATCATTGCAGCATTGATTCTTGTTCTTTCGATCGGAATCAACTACAGTAGTGCAGGAGCGATTGCATTCCAGGTGGCAGGAATTACCATCAGCCTTTCCGGTCTTGCGGTGGGTGCTCTTACTGGTATTATTTTAAATGCTATACTTCCGGGTAAGGATTATAAGTTCGACGAAGAATTACCTACTGATAACGGTGTGGATTTTGCCGTAAAAGCTCGTAATTAATATGGAACTGGAAAAAATTATTTCTCAAATGAGTTTAGAGGATAAAATAGCTCTATGTGAAGGGGCGTCTTTTTGGGAAACAAGGGTTTATGAAAAATATGGAATTCCTTCCATGTTTGTTTGCGATGGTCCCAGCGGACTGCGAAAGCAGGATTTAAGCGGCGGTATGGATATGTTGGGCGTGAATGCATCTCGACCTGCCACTTGTTTTCCGGCCTCAGTAACCACTGCCAATAGTTGGGATGCAGAGCTGCTTTATGAGGTTGGAAAGGCGATTGCTGAGGAAGCAAAAGATCAGCAGGTAGGAGTGGTTCTCGGCCCCGGCTGTAATTTGAAACGCAATCCTTTATGTGGCAGAAACTTCGAGTATTTTTCTGAGGACCCTTTCTTAAGCGGTAAAATGGCGGCTGCTTTTATTAAAGGAGCAGAAGATCAGGGGGTAGGTACAAGTCTGAAGCATTTTGCAGCCAATTCCCAAGAGCTCGCACGATTTACCTCTGACTCCATTATGGATGACAGAACTCTTCGTGAATTATATTTGACCGGATTTGAAATGGCTGTCAAAGAAAGTCATCCGGCTACTGTAATGTGTTCCTATCCTAAGTTAAATGGAATCCATTGCAGTGATCACAAGGAGCTTCTGACGGATATTTTACGCACTGAGTGGGGCTATGAGGGTATGGTGATTACTGACTGGGGTGCTATGAATGACCGGATAGAAGGCTTTAAAGCCGGGTGTGATTTGAATATGCCCGGCGGAAGCAATTATATGGCCAAGGATGTAGTAAAGGCTGTAAAGTGTGGTGCACTGTCAGAAGAGCATATTGACAATAGTGTTGGCAGAATTTTGAAGCAAGTATTCCGAGCTGCTCAAACTCTAAAAACACCTTACGAATGTGATTATGAGGCACATCATGATTTGGCTCGTCAGGCGGCTGAACAGGGGGCAGTGCTGCTAAAGAATGAAGACCATATTTTACCCCTGAAAAAAGAGAGTAAAATTGCGGTGATTGGAGCCATGGCAGAAAGTATACGATATCAGGGAGCCGGCTCCAGTCATGTAAATCCACGAAAATTAAGTCAGGCCTTAGAATTTTTACCCGAAGCCGTGTATGCACCGGGGTGTAATGAACGGGGAGAGACCGATGATGAGATGATTGGGGAAGCGGTAAAAACAGCGAAAAATGAGTCTGTTGCAATTGTTTTTGCGGGTTTACCGGCTCGATACGAATCGGAAGGCTTTGACCGGAATGATATGAAGATGCCTCAGGGACACATACGCATGATTGAAGCAGTTGCTGAAGCAAATCCTAATACAGTGGTTGTATTAATGTGTGGCTGCGTGGTGGAATGCCCCTGGGCGGATAAGGTAAAGGCCATCCTGTATATGGGATTAGCCGGTGAAGCAGGAGGCGAGGCAGTAGCCAATCTTCTTTACGGAAAGGTGAATCCTTCCGGAAAATTGGCTGAAAGTTGGCCCTATACTTATGAGGACGTAGCTTCTGCTGATTATTATTGTAAAACAGAGGATGCACTGTATTTGGAAGGTATTTATGTGGGATACCGCTATTATGATAAGGCATGTGTTCCGGTTCGTTGGCCTTTTGGGTATGGTTTAAGCTATACTTGTTTTGCGTATACGGATCTTGTCGTTCAGAACAGAACCGTAGAGGTCACTGTTACTAACACAGGTAACTGCCCCGGAGCAGAGGTGGTGCAACTCTATGTGGCAGCTCCCCAGGATGGTGTTCATCGTCCTGTCCGGGAATTAAAGGGATTCCAAAAGGTATTTCTTCAGATTGGCGAAAGCAAGAGAATATCCTTTGAATTGGATGATCGCTGTTTTGCAGTGTGGCAAGATGGATGGAAGATTCCGGATGGTATTTATACCCTGCAGATTGGAGAGCTGTCCGCAGAAATCACTATTTCCGGCGAAATTGTTGAACCTCCTGAATGGCAGGCAGGAAGTTGGTATGAAAGCTGTAAAGGGAAACCGACGCAGAAGGAGTGGGAATGCATGAGTAGTAAAACCTATACGCCTTCTATTCTAAAAAAAGGCAGCTTCACTATGGATAATACAGTAATGGAAATGAAGGATTACAGCTTTATCATGAAGATTATGTATGTGGCGGTAGAATCGATCATTGCAAAAGGCTTCGGTGGCAAGAAGGATTATGAGAATCCGGAGTTTCGGATGCTGATGAATGCTTCAGCCGGTGGTCCACTACGCAGTATGCAGATCTCCGGTGGTATTAAGGGAGGTATTATACCTGGTTTATTGGAAATGGCCAATGGACATTTCTTCAAGGGCATTTGGAAAATGATAACAGGATAAGATAAAACAGGACTGTGTTCAAAAATTATGAATACAGTCCTGTTTCATATTACCCAACGATATATGCCGGCGGAAGAATATTTTAATGCAGATTATCGGAACAGCATGGGCATTCCATCACCGTAATTCAGATCCTGAAGTGAATCTTTCAGTTTTCGCTGGGATTCCATAGAAGCTTCTGTCTGCAGATCCATGTATAAGATAAATAAATCTTCAAGACTTATACCTTTTTCTTTGGCAAGCTCTTCCATAATGGGTTTTAATTTTTCTAACTGCAGGGAGACCTGTACTTTCTGAGGATCGATTTCACCCAATACATCTTCAGAATATGCGTTAATACGCTGTAAAATTTCGCGTTGTTCGTTTGTCATTTTCAATACCTCTTTTTCGTAAAATCCTTTTATTATCATACCACTATGACCTATTAATGTATAGTCTGATTCCTAAATTTTCTGTAAAATAATCTTAAATCCATAAAAAAGAATTGCCTTGCAGTATAAGTTGAGATATAATTTTGAGGTAAAACATGAAAAGGAGTGAAACTATGGTTTATTTAACAGAAACAGCAGAGTTAAATCCCACTGTGATTCAACAGTTTATTTACGATCTGCCGGAGAAGGCTTTAAATCTTGGAATTCGTATCGTGTATGCATTGATCGTGTTTTTCATAGGAGCACAGATTATTAAAATGCTAAGAAGAATTATTAAAAAAACGATGCAAAGAACAGATGCAGAGCAGGGTGTAATTACATTTGTGGATTCTTTTGTAAAAGCAGGCTTGTATATTGTGCTTGCACTTTTTATCGCCAGTTATTTTGGCGTGGATGCAGCCAGTGTGATTGCATTGGTAGGTTCCGCAGGTGTAGCAATCGGTTTGGCTGTACAGGGAAGCTTATCTAATCTTGCCGGAGGAGTATTGTTATTGCTTTTAAAGCCTTTTGTAATCGGTGATTATATTGTTGACAGTGCCGGTAATGAAGGAACGGTAGAAGAAATCCAGATTTTCTTTACCAAATTGAAAACACCGGACAATAAGACAATTATCCTTCCCAATGGTAATCTGGCAAACAATAGTATTACCAATGTAACAACTGCAAAGAACAGAAGATGTGATATTGTGGTAGGAATTGCCTATGATTCTGATATTAAGAAGGCAAAAGAAGTGTTAATGGAAGTGCTTAACAAAGAAGAAAAAGTACTGCGTGACAAAGATGTGAATGTTTTTGTAGATCAGCTTGCAGAATCATCTATCAACATTTGTGTGCGCTGCTGGTTTGACAATGCAGACTTCTGGCCTGCTAAATGGAGATTGAATGAGAACATTAAGTATGCCTTAGATGAGGCTGGAATCACCATTCCTTTCCCGCAAATGGATGTACATATCCAAAATAAGTAAAATTACTGTGTTTTTTGATGAATTAACGATTGAAAAAAGTGAAACTTAATGTTATAGTTTCTAGGTAAATAAGAAAACTTTCATACTTTAGGAGGAAAATGAGTTATGAAAAAATTATTAGCTCTTGCTCTTGCAGGTGTTATGGCTCTTTCCATGGTAGCTTGTGGAAATGCTCCCGCTGCAGGTAAAAGTGAAAATGGTATGAAGATCGCAATCGTTTCCAGCCCTTCAGGTGTAGACGATGGTTCCTTCAACCAGGACAATTACAATGGTGTATTAAAGTTCATCGCTGAAAACGAAGGTGCAACTGTGAACCCTGTTCGCGAAGAAACAGGTGACAGTGCAGCGGCAGTTCAGGCAGTAGCAGATATCGTAGCTGACTACGAAGTAATCGTTTGCTGCGGTTTCCAGTTTGCAGGTATCGGTGAAGTTGCAAAAGAAAACCCTAATACCAAGTTCATCCTGATCGACTCTTGGCCAACAGTAGGCGGTGTTGAATTGACAGCAGATGCTCCACTTGAAAATGTTTATGCTGCTTACTATGCAGAACAGGAAAGTGGTTTCTACGCAGGTATGGCTGCAGCTCTGGAAACCAAGACAGGTAAGGTTGCAGTTGTTAACGGTATTGCATTCCCTTCAAATGTAAACTATCAGTATGGTTTTGAATGCGGTGTTAAATATGTTAATGCAACAGAAGGTCTTAATGTTGAAATCGTAGAACTTCCTTCTTATGCTGGTACCGATGTTACCGGTGCAAATGTAGGCGGTAACTATGTTGGTAACTTCTCTGATGAAGCTACTGGTAAAGTAGTTGGTAATGCTTTGATCGCTGAAGGCGTTGATATTCTTTTCGTAGCAGCAGGTGCATCAGGTAACGGTGTATTTACTGCAGCAAAGGAAGCAACCTCAGATGTAAAGGTTATCGGTTGTGACGTTGACCAGTATGATGACGGTGCTAACGGAGACAGCAATATTATCTTAACAAGTGCTCTGAAGGTTATGCACGACACTGTATATAACGCTTTGAACACTGTAAAGGCTGGTACATTCGCAGGTGCTAACGTTACTTTGATGGCTGATACAGATTCTACCGGATTTGTAAGTACAGAAGGCAGACATCAGATGGCTGCTGCAACTGTAGAAAAGATTACCGCAGCTCAGGCTAAGGTTAAAGCTGGTGAAATCGTTCCTGCAGCAAACTTCAATGGAATTACACCAGAAACATTTGAAGTTAAATAATGAAATTTTTGGGGAAGCATCTTGAAAAAAAGATGCTTCTTTTTCTTTTCATATGACTAAAATTCTGTTATACTAATAAAAGTATGGAAAGGAAATGAGGTCATGTCAGAGTATATAATTGAAATGAAAAACATTACAAAGAGATTTCCCGGAATCGTTGCCAATGACAATGTTACGATTCAGATAAAAAAAGGGGAAATCTATGCCTTGCTTGGCGAGAACGGAGCTGGCAAGTCTACTCTTATGAGTATGTTGTTTGGTATGTATGAGCCCGATGAAGGGGAAATCTATATACGAGGTGAGAAAGTAAACATTTCCTCACCCAATCATGCTACCAAGCTGAATATCGGTATGGTTCATCAGCATTTCAAACTGGTTTCCAATTATACTATTGCAGAGAATATTATTATGGGTATGGAACCGGTGAAAAAAGTCCTGGGTTTGATACCTGTGGTTGATATTAAAAAAGCGAACCAGGATATACGTGATCTGTCAGAAAAATACGGTCTGGAGGTTAATCCCACAGATGTGATAGAAAATATTAATGTTTCCACACAGCAGCGTGTAGAAATTTTAAAAATGCTTTATAGAGAAGCGGAGATTTTGATCTTCGACGAGCCCACAGCCGTACTCACACCTCAGGAAATTTCTTTCTTACTGGATATTATCAAAGGGCTTCGTGACAATGGAAAGACGATTATTCTGATCACTCACAAACTGGAAGAGATCAAGCAGATTGCAGATCGATGTGCTATCTTAAACCGTGGTAAGCTGATCGATGTTCTGGACGTAAAGACTACTTCTACAAAGCAGATGGCTAATTTGATGGTGGGTCGTGAAGTAACTTTTGAAATTCCTAAAAAGGAGCCTGAGCTTGGAAAGGTTGTGCTTTCTGTAGAGAATATGACCGTTTTAAATCAGGACAAGTTCCCTGTGGTTAAGAACGTAACCTTTGATATTCATGCAGGTGAGGTCTTTGCTATTGCCGGAGTTGCAGGAAACGGTCAGGTAGAAGTGGCAGATGCCATTGCCGGTCTGACGGATATGAAGAGCGGCAGGATTACTTTAAACGGCAGAGATATTACAGAATATAGTATCAGAAAACGTACTCAGGAAGGAATCGCCTATATTCCGGAAGACAGACATCATTTCGGTCTGGTTATGGACTTTACCATGGCGGAAAATCTGGGCTCCAGAGATTATTATAAAGTTCCATACTGTAAAAATGGTTTCCTGAATCAGGAAGCATTTGAAGAAAATGCAGATAAGCTGATTGAAAAATATGATATCAGAAGCGGACAGGGCAAGGATACTATCGTTCGTTCCATGAGTGGTGGTAATCAGCAGAAAGCGATCATTGCCCGTGAAATGGAGCAGGATACTCCATTTATTATCTTTGTTCAGCCCACCAGAGGTCTGGACATTGGTGCAATTGAAAATATTCGAAAGCAGATTATTGCGGCAAGAGATGAGGGAAAAGCAATTTTGCTGGTATCTCTTGAATTAGATGAAATTATGAACTGTGCAGATACCATCGCTGTTATCTATAATGGAGAATTCCAGAAGATAGCAGATGCGAAGTCGCTGACAACCAGTGAAGTTGGTGAATTTATGATGGGTATTAAAGGGAAGAAATAAGGAGCAATAAGATGAACAAGAATAAATTCAAAAAGATTTTGGAAGCATTAAAGATTCCTTGTATTGCAATTCTGATCAGTCTTGTTGTGGGCGGTATTATTATTGCAATGACGGGAAGCAATCCCTTTCGTGCATATTATGCGTTGCTGCAGGGCTGTGGTTTCGCACCCAAACGTTCTTATGCAGGCTATAAGAATATTTTTACTGATTTCATGAGTTATTTAAACTACATGACGCCTATGATCTTTGCTGCCTTGGCGGTAGCAGTAGCTATGCGTTGTGGTTTGTTTAATATCGGTGTATCCGGTCAGATGCTTGGTGCAGGATTTGCAGCATCCGTTATTGTAGGATACAGCGGACTTGACGGCGTAATTGCCAAACCATTAGTTGTACTCATCGGTATCGGTGTGGGAGCCCTGATAGGTGCATTGATCGGTATTTTAAAGTATCGTTTTAACATCAATGAAGTTGTTTCCTCCATTATGCTGAATTATATTTTACAGTACTCTACCAGCTTCTTTATCAATACGTATTATGTGGATCCCGTATCCAGACAGTCAACCAGTATTTCTAGTGCGTCCAGACTGACCTTGACGGATACCGTAATCGGCAATCTGAAGATGGATATTCCTTTAGGAATCATTCTGGCAGCTATCGCAGTAATCAGTGTATGGGTACTGCTTGAAAAGACTAAGATGGGATATGAAATGAAGGCAGTAGGTTTTTCACGTACGGCGGCAAAATATGCGGGTATTAATGTAGGGAAAAATATGGTTTTCTCCATGACAGTATCCGGTGCGTTGGCGGGACTTGCGGGAGTAACTTACTATTTGGGATATCTGGCATCCATTCAGCCCAAGGTTCTTTTGAGCACAGGTTTTGATGCCATTGCAGTTTCACTGCTTGGCAATAACAATCCTTTCGGAATCATACTTTCTACTATGTTGATCTCCTTGATCAATAAGGGCAGCACTTACATGAAATCTCAGGCAGGTGTGGAATCTGAAATTACTTCTGTTATTACAGGTATCATTCTTTTGTTCAGTGCATGTAATGTATATATGAAGTGGAGGCTGGAACGTATGAAAGCTGAAAAACAGATGAAAAAGAATGCAAAGGAGGACAAATAAATGAACAGTATTATTGTTGATGGTTTATCCTATGCACTTCCTTTATTCATCATGGCTATTGGTGGTATTTATTGCGAGAAATCCGGTGTTACCAACCTGGCGGTAGAAGGTCTTCAGGGATTCGGAGCTTTCGTAGGTGCTTTTGTGGCTGTTTGTATAGCGGGTAATTTTGCAGGCAATTCCTCAGTACCTTTTTATATCGCAATGTTATTTGCTTGTATTGGCGGTGGTTTATTTGCATTGCTTCACGCACTTCTTTGCCTGAGATTTAAAGCCAATCAGGTAATCAGTGGTGTGGTTGTAAATATTATGGCCATGGCGCTGACTGCTTATCTGACAAAGCTGTTGAATAAGCTGATTTTCGGTGCAACCTCGGATAAATTTGTATTAAGCGTATCTCAGAGAATTACCATTGCCGGTTTGACGGATATTCCGATTATCGGTGGCTTCTTTACCAATGTATATCCTTTTGAGCCTATCATTATCATTGTGGCTTTTGTTGCATGGTTTGTAATGTATAAGACACGTTTTGGTATGCATTTAAGAGCCTGTGGTGACAATCCTCATTCAGTGGATGCGGCTGGCAAGAATGTTATGAAGATTCGTTTGATCGCCATTGTATTATCCGGTGCCTTTTCCGGTCTGGGTGGTATATGTTTTGCATACTCTATCTCTGCAAACTTCTCCAGCAGTATTTACAGCGGATACGGATATCTGGCCATTGCTGCATTGATCTTTGGAAACTGGAAGATTATGCCCACTTTGGGAGCCTGCCTGTTGTTTGGTCTTGCAAGATCCGGCGGATATTATATCGTTCAGAAGCTTCAGATGCCCAGCTCTTATCAGGATCTGGTTATGATCCTTCCA
>JAZUCP010000012.1:0-5312 GCA_045639165.1 Acetatifactor sp.
TGTATATTCATTGGATGTGGTCGTTACTACTTTTAGATGGTTTAAATCCGAAAAGATGGACTCTTTGCTGACACGTGTGATACCTGTCATAATAGCTCTTTCCAAATAGTTGTTGGTCTTAAATGCAGCATTGAACATGCTTCTTGTGTAAGCTACCATTTCCTCCCAGAATCCATTCACATAGGCTTCCTGCATAGGAGTATCATATTCATCCAAAAGAATGATCACATTTTTTTGATAGTATCTTGACAGAAAATCTGCCATTTTATAAATGGACAGTGTTGCTACAACCTCAGGCATATCCATAGTTACACTTTTATAATAGCACCTATCTTCATCATTGAGCACATCACTTTTTAACAGATAGTCATGTTTATTATATAATTCCGTAATCAACTGACCGATACGCTGCTTTGTCTCAGTATAGCTTTTTTCCTTCACATTTGCAAAAGACAGACTGATCATAGGATAGGTTCCCTGAAGGGTATGATACTTCTCGTCGTTCCAAATTTTCATCCCATTGAACAGATCTGCTCGGCCGGCGTAATCCACAGAGAAGAATTGCTCCAGCATGCTCATGTTTAAGGTCTTTCCAAAACGTCTGGGACGGGTGATCAGAGTTACAGAATCTCCGCTTTCCCACCACTCCTTAATAAAATGGGTTTTATCGATATAGAAGTAATTATTTTCAATGAATGTACTGTATTTTTGAATACCTATGCCTACTGTTCTGCCCATGTATCATTCCTCGCTTCCGATCTTTACTCATGCAATTTCTAATTTAAGAATAGCATAATCCATCCTGTCTTTCAAGAGGCTAAATACTCCTAAAATCCACCATTCCGGCTACATTCTTTTGTATCCCATTTATTAATCGCAGGTACTCTTCTTCCCGCAGATATCCATTGCAGACTCTTTCCACAGCCTCACTTGCCAACTGAAGGACATCCGCATCTCCAAACACATCTCCCAGTTTGAAAGCGAAATCCCCGCTCTGGCGGATGCCGAACAGGTCTCCAGGTCCTCGAAGCTTCAGATCCTCATTGGCAATATAAAAACCATCATTGGATTTGTTCAGGATATCCAAGCGTGCAGCAGATTCCTTGGATTCATTGGTGTTCATAAAGATACAATAGCTTTGATGCTCTCCGCGTCCCACACGTCCTCTCAGCTGATGCAATTGAGCAAGTCCGAACCGCTCCGCATTTTCAATCATCATTACGGTGGCATTAGGTACATTGATACCCACTTCGATCACTGTTGTAGATACAAGAACATCGATATTTTTTGCTGCAAATTCTTCCATAATGCGATTTTTGTCGGCAGGCTTCATCTTACCATGGAGGTATGCAACCTGAATATCTGCAGGCAGGGATGCCCGTAATTTCTCTGTGTAATCCACTACATTTTCCATGGTATCAGATTCCCCTTCTTCTACCATGGGACATATTACATATGCCTGCCTTCCGGCACGTACTTCTTTTTCGATGAAGGAATAGGCTTTAGGGCGGTATGAGGTTCCCACCACACAGTTTTTAATGGGAAGTCGGTTGGCGGGCAGTTCGTCGATGATGGATACCTGCAGATCCCCATACAAGATGATGGCAAGGGTTCTGGGGATGGGTGTTGCACTCATAACCAGAACATGGGGTGCCTTTCCTTTTTCAGCCAATTTTTCCCGCTGACGAACCCCAAAGCGATGTTGTTCATCTGTCACCACCAGAGCTAAATTTTTAAATGCTACTTTATCCTGAATCACTGCATGAGTGCCGATTACCAGATTGACTTCGCCGGAAGCGATCTGCTCATAAGCTAGCTTCTTTTCTTTTGCGGTCATGCTGCCTACCAATAACACCGGTTTAAAGCCAACGTGATACTTTTCAATATAGCTGCACACGTCTTCGTAATGCTGGGTGGCCAATACTTCTGTAGGAGCCATCAATGCCCCCTGATAGCCATTGGCAGCACATTCCAACAAAGCAAGCAAAGCGATGATGGTCTTGCCGGAGCCCACATCTCCCTGAATCAACCGATTCATACAATAAGGGGAGTTCAAATCATTTTTGATTTGAGCCCAGACCTTCTTTTGGGCTTTTGTCAGACTATAGGGCAATTGCTCCAGAAAACGTACCGTATCCGCCGTTTCAATCATCTGATATTCATTGGGAAGCTGATCACAAGCCTCTTTATTCTGATGCAGGAACAAAAGGAATCGGAAAAACTCATCAAAAACCAGCCTTCTTCTGGCAGCCACCAATTGCTCGTAATCCATGGGGAAGTGAATGCCCTGGATGGCTTCTTTATAAGAGATCAATCGATATTCCCCCTTCATATAATTGGGATAGAGATCCTGCTCAAAAGGATAAAAGGTAAGCGCCTGCTTCATAGCCTTCTGGATCGCCTGATTGGTTAGACCTTTGGTTAAGGCATATCTTGGCTGGATAAATTTCAGCAATCCGTGATATTCTGCGGGAGAATACATTTTCGGCTGTTCCATGATTTTGGCAGGTCCTTTCGCCTGAATCTGCCCCCGAAATACAAAAGTACTTCCTGATTTCAGCACATTTTTAAGGAATGGCATATTAAAAAATGTCAACTGCATGGCACCACTGTTATCTTTGATCAGCACATTCATAATCGTAAGATTGCGGATCTTCTTAACAGATATATTGCCGCACACGGTTGCAAGTACAGCATTCACACTTCCCGTGGGTGCATCTGCAATGGTCACAGTTTCCTTGAAGGTTTCATAATCCCGCGGAAAGTATACGAGCAGATCTTCAACGGTATATATTCCGATTTTAGCAAATAATTTTGCAGTTTTTTCACCGATGCCTTTTAGCTGGGTGATAGAGGTTCTGTCAGCCATTTTGGATCCTTTCTGAAAGAGGTCTATTCCACAAAAAACTCCGGATGTGCAGATATTCTATCCGCCTCTGTAATCTTTCGAATCACACGGCAAGGATTTCCGACAGCAAGACTATGTGGCGGAATATCCTTCGTTACAACAGAACCTGCTCCTATCACACATCCCTCACCAATCGTTACACCACCGCAAATCGTAACGTTAGCTGCAATCCAGCAATTATCTCCGATGGTAATCGGTTCTGTGTACTCCAGATTCGTAACAACACCTGTCTTTTTATTGAAAAATGAATTGCGGTCCTGGTAGCAAAGTGGATGAATCGCAGTCAGCATAGAAACATTCGGTCCAATGAATACGGATTCCCCAATGGTAACTCGTCCCTCATCCAATACAGTAAAATTAAAGTTTGCATAACTGTCTTTGCCCATGGAAATATTGGTTCCAAAGTCAAAATAAATTGGTCCCTGTAAATATACATTTTCGCCTCTGTTTGGCATCAACTCATCTAAGATTTCTTTTCGTTTTTCTATTTCGGTTTCAAATGTATCATTATATAATTTGCATAGCCGATGTGCTTTTGTACGTTCCTCCGGCATCCCCTCTGTAAAAGGGTCATATATCAATCTTCCTGTTAACATCTTTTCTCGTTCTGTCATTCTCTTAATTTCTCCTAATATAAAAATTTCCTTAATTGTACTATTCCCCATCGAGAAAATAATTCCCCAAAGAGAGTTCAGAAAAGAGGAGACATTTTCCAGCCTCCTCTTCCATTCATACTTAATACAATTTATTCAACTGAAATCACATAGTAGTAGATCGGCTGTCCGCCCATCTGAAGCTCAATATCACAATCAGGATAAGCTTCCTCCAGCTTTGCAGCCAGTTCTTCTGCATCGCATTCTTCTACATCGCTTCCATAGTATACACTGATCAGTTCAGAATCCTCATCTATCATTTCGCCAACCATTTCGAGGGTAACTGTATCCATATCAAGACCTACAGCCAAGATGCCCTTATCACCAATACCCATGTAATCACCTTCATGGATCTCTTTGTCATCGATCATGGTATCACGAACTGCATAGGTAACTTGTCCGGTCTTTACATTGCCGATTTCGGTCATCATATTTTCTTCGTTTTCGTCTACGGACAACTCAGAAACATAATTAATGACAGCGGTAATACCCTGAGGAATCGTCTTGGTAGGGATCACCAGGATATTCTTATCCGTAGTCAGTTCAGCCGCCTGATTTGCTGCAAGGATAATATTTTTGTTATTCGGCAATACAAAAATGGTATCTGCATTTACTTTGTCAATAGCATCCAAGATATCTGCGGTACTTGGATTCATGGTCTGACCACCTTCAATGATATGATCAACACCAAGGCTCTTGAAGATTTCGTTAATACCTTCGCCTACAGATACAGCCAGAAAACCTACAGGCTTGCGGGGCTCTGCTGCTTTTGCTGCAGCGACTCCTGCTTCCGCAGCTTCTTTTTCAGACATCTGGAAAAGCTTTTCCTGATGCTCCAGACGCATATTATCAATTTTCAAATTGGATAACTGACCATATTTTAATGCTCTCTGAATTGCAAGTCCCGGATCATTGGTATGAACATGTATCTTAACCACATCATCGTCTGCCACGCATACAATGGAATCACCGATGGATTCAAGATATGCCTTAAAATCCATTTCTGCTTTAATATTAAAATTCTTGGTGAGCATAATGATAAATTCGGTACAATAGCCAAATTTAATATCTGCTTCTGCCTGTGCATTGTAGCTTGCTGACATCTGAATATTGCCTGCTGATTTTGCAGCTTCCACTCCGGAAATAGTATAATCAATCTCCTTGCCCTGGAACGCATCAAGAGCACCTGTCATCACCTGAATCAGACCTTGTCCACCGGAATCCACTACCCCTGCCTGTTTTAATACTGGAAGCATCTCCGGGGTCTGGCTCAGAACATAGTTTGCATGATCAAGTATCTTCTGAAGGAATTCATCCATATCCTCAATGTTTTCATCTGCAAGCTCACGAGCTTTTTCAGAAGCACCTCTTGCCACTGTCAAGATCGTTCCTTCCTTGGGCTTCATAACTGCTTTATATGCGGTTTCTACAGCCTTTTCAAGGGCGGATGCGAGAACAGGAATGGTAACCACTTCTGTTTCTGAAATCCCTTTTGTAAAGCCTCTGAATAGCTGTGAGAGAATAACACCTGAATTACCTCTTGCACCTCTTAAAGATCCGCTGGAGATTGCTTTGCAAAGAGTTGCCATTGCAGGCTCTTCTCCTAACGCAGAAACTTCTCTTGCCGCTGACATAATCGTCATGGTCATATTTGTACCTGTATCTCCATCCGGAACCGGGAAAACATTTAATTCATTAATCCATTCCTTATGGTTTTCCAAATTTTTCGCACCGGCTAAGAACATCTTCGA
>JAZUCP010000013.1:0-3586 GCA_045639165.1 Acetatifactor sp.
TGGCTACGATCCGACTTCCTCTTAAAATGGATATGGTGTCCTCTACCGTGGGTTCATCCACCAGTACAGGCTGGAATCGTCTTTCCAGGGCCGGGTCCTTTTCAATATACTGCCGCTACTCATCCAAAGTAGTTGCTCCGATACAATGCAGCTCTCCTCTGGCCAGCATGGGCTTTAACATATTGCCTGCATCCAGTGCACCATCTGTCTTGCCTGCACCTACAATGGTGTGCAGCTCATCAATGAACAGAATGATCTGCCCGTCGGAATTCTTCACATCCTCCAACACAGCCTTCAGTCTCTCTTCAAACTCGCCTCTGTACTTGGCACCTGCAACTAGAGCTCCCATATCCAGGGCAAAAATCTTCTTATCCTTCAACCCCTGGGGCACATCGCCTCTAACAATTCTCTGGGCCAGGCCTTCTACCACCGCAGTTTTACCCACACCGGGCTCTCCGATCAAAACCGGATTATTTTTGGTCTTTCTGGAAAGAATACGTACTACATTACGGATCTCCCCATCTCGGCCGATGACCGGGTCCAATTTCTGGTTTCTGGCCTTTTCTACCAAGTCCTGTCCGTATTTTTCCAGGGTATCATAGGTTGCCTCCGGATTATCACTGGTCACACGCTGATTTCCCCGAACCATGGAAAGAGCCTGCAAAAATCGTTCTCTGGTGATTCCGTATTCCCGCCAGATCTCAGCAATGGTCTTACTGGGTTGCTTCAAAAGAGCCAGAAATAAATGCTCCACGGACACATATTCATCCCCCAATTGCTTGGCTTCATCCTCCGCACTGATCAGGGCATTGTTCAAATACTGACCGATATACACCTGGCCTCCCTGCACTTTGTTTCTGCTGCGGATGGATTGCTCAACCCGATTCAGGAAATGTTCCTTATGGATCTCCATCTTTTCTATTAATTTTAAAATCAAACTATCTTCTATGGTCAGCAGACTATAGAGCAAATGCTCCTGTTCAATCTCCTGGTTCCCATATTCATAGGCAAGCTTCTCACATCTGCTCACTGATTCCACAGATTTTTTCGTAAATTTGGAAATATTCATGCTTGTCCCCCCCTTATTTGTTCTATATCAAATATAACACAGTTTATTTGAATTGCAAGACCTCTATCATAAAGTTTTTATAAATTTCTCCTAAAAAATACTACCAAAGAATCTCTCTTCGGTAGTATTTGCATTTTACATATTCTCAAACATCTCTGCCAGCCATTTGGCACTTTCCGCCAAAGCCTGAATCCCCTCTGAGATATTGGAGGCATCAAATTTACTCAGATACTGGTCTGCTTCCAGCGTAAAGTATCCGCTATACCCGATCTCCCTAAGGGCCTTCACCACTGCCGGGAAGTCAATCTGCATGGAACCGGGAATCTGATGGGAATCATGAAGCTGATCATTATCATGAATATGAAGTGCCTGCAGTCGTGGACCAAGCGCCCGGATCATTTCTACAGCATTGGTATCTATCCCTTTCATTTCAGCATGTCCGATATCCAGACAAGCCACAAAATACGCATCATTTACTGCGTCCAGGTGAGCATTAAAATCTGCCGGTGTAGCGCATGCATGGGGAATTGCATGTCCCAGTGCATGATCCCATCCAAACATATTCTCTGTGGCAATTTTTACACCACATTCCTTCCCAAAGGGTAAAAGCTCCAGATACATTTCTGCATTCTCTCCGGCAGATTTAAAATTATCAGGATGAATTACACAAATCTTACTGCCTGCTTCTGCCGTACATTCAATCGCTCTTTTCAGATAAGAACGTATTTCTTTACAATATACAGGGAAGGGGGCGTGGGACTGATTGCAGGAAATGCCATGATCCAAACCAACCTGCTTCAGCCTTCTGGCAAACGCCAAATAATCACTTCCGGCCAACGGGTGCTCATTTCCCATAATTTTTCCGGTGTTCCAATCACACTTGCACATGGAAAACATGGAAAAATCCCATGCATCAAACCCTGCCTTTGCATAATATTCAATGGCTTTTTCTTCACCAACCAATTTTGCCGCCGAACCTATTTCTGTAGAAATCTTCATTTTCTCCTCTTTTCTGCATTTCACAAGCTTGCTTGTAAAACCACGTAAATATGCTTATAATTCATACAATCTGCCGTATTTTTCTCTAAAATGTTTCAAGAGTGGCTGTGCACTGATTTCTTTGCCGCAGATTCTCTCCACAACCTGCTTTGAATTGTACAGGGAACCATATTGGTGGATGTTCTCCTTCAGCCAGGCGGTGATTTCCTGGATCCTGCCTTCTGCCAGAATGGTGTCCAGATCTCCCAACTGCTCCTGTATTGTCTCCAAGAACATTCCGTCAAAGATACTTCCCAGTGCATAGGAAGGGAAATACCCCATCATTCCGCCGGACCAGTGGGTATCCTGCAAAATTCCCTCTGCATCATTTCTTGGGCAAATTCCCAGCAGTTCCACCATCTTCTGATTCCAAAGTTCAGGAAGCTGATCCGCATTCAGCCCATCCCTAAAAATTGCTTTTTCGATCTCATAGCGGAGAATAATATGAAGGCTATATGTCACCTCGTCGGCCTCTGTTCGAATGAAGCTTGGCTCCACCCGATTGATCTCCCTTTCGAACTGTTCCAAGGAAATATTTTGAAACTGGGGAAGCGTCTCCTGAAGCTTTCCATAAATGGGTTTCCAAAAATTGATATTTCTTCCCAGAATATTCTCATAAAATCTTGACTGACTTTCATGAAGTCCCATGAAATTAATATTTGCCACTTCTGTTTTTTCGTATTTTTCATCCACGCCCTGATCAAAAAGACCATGACCACCTTCATGTATAATGCTGAACATGGCATCGATGGGCATACCTGTGCGGTAATGATTGGTCACACGCACGTCCTTTGGACCGAATCCCATGGTAAAGGGATGGGCACTTTCTGCCATCACACCGGCATCCATATCAAATCCAATATATTTCAAAAGATATTCGCAAAACTCTTTCTGGCTGTTGATGTTAAACTCTCCCTGAAAAGGAGTCCGATCCGGCTGTGGTTTCTTTCCAATCTCCTGAATCAACGGGACAAGACCAGCCTTCAGTTCCTCAAAGATACGGTCAATGGTCTGACTGTCCATACCTTCTTCGTGAGTATCTAATAATACTTCGTATGGATCTTCTCCCGGATGGGTGTAGGAAAGCATTTCCTTACAGTTGTTAATGACCTTCTGAAGATGGGGACAAAAGATACTGTAATCACTCTTTTCCTTTGCTTCTTCCCATGCCTTTTCCGCAAGAGCACCTTCCCGCACCATCTTTTCATAAAATTCCTGAGGAATCTTTTTATCTTCATCAAAACTTTTCTTTCTTCTCTTCACGGTGATCTGCATGCCTTCATCCAGCTT
The DNA here is from genome assembly GCA_045639165.1 of Acetatifactor sp. Taxonomy (GTDB): domain Bacteria; phylum Bacillota; class Clostridia; order Lachnospirales; family Lachnospiraceae; genus Acetatifactor. The sequence continues at coordinate 3,398 of JAZUCP010000013.1, forward strand.
TTCAAACACCTCCGGCTGTGCTAAGGCCTCCAGCATAGCGCCGTATTCCTCTGAAGTCTGCAATTTAAAACTCTCCGTAGAGAAAAATGCGATGGTATCTACTTTATAATCCATGCCCTTATCCGGCATCTGTGTCTGCATATCCCAATAGAGCTGACTGGTTGCATGATCATAATAAGAAAGCTTCTC
>JAZUCP010000014.1:0-3515 GCA_045639165.1 Acetatifactor sp.
CATGATTTTCTCTTGATTGCCCAATGCAATCTCTCCATTGGTTCCAAGATCGATCAGCAGACTATATCCCTCCTGCCTGTCAACATCGCAGGCATATAATCCGGCTACAATATCACCGCCCACAAATGTGGAAATACCGGGCAAGATATACACATTTGCATCCAGATAATCATCTCCCACAATCTTACTGTAGGATTCTGTAATCATTTCAATATTCACAGGTGTAAAGGGAAATTCTCCCAGCCCCTTACAATCATAACCCATCAGCAGATGAATCATGGTGGTATTACCTGCAATGACCACATCTTTTATCCGATCCGGTAACAAATCGGCCTTTTGGATCACCCGATGAATGCCTTCTGTGAGGTCCTTACGGATCAACATCTGCAATTCCTTTTGCTTGCCCTGATTGGCTGCTACAATACGGGAGATTACATCTGCACCAAAGCTGCGCTGATGGTTGATGGAGGTATGGGTAGCTACTCTTTTTCCTGTCTCCAAATGTAATAGCTGTACTGCAATGGTGGTGGTACCAATGTCTATGGCTATTCCGTAACTTCCCTCGCTCAGTTCTCCTTCGCTTTCAGTATTTGACACATTATCCTGTTCATATTCACTGAGCACCGCAAAGGTTGCTTCTTTTTTAAACTGCAAGGCAATCTGTAAAGGTTCGGAAGGGTAGGCCTTGCAGGAAAGACGCATTCCCTCTTGCAATTCTTCCTCTGTAAAACATGCCTTATCCGAAGCAGTCACCGGCAGATAGCCGCTTAATACCTTGATCTTACACTTTCCGCATCTTCCTACACCGCCGCATACAGCTGTAATGGAGGCATCCCTGGCCATCAGCACCTCCAGAATATTTTCCTTCTCCTTTACCATAATGGTATAGTGCTGATCTCCATCCCACACTTTCACCGGGATATCGGGAATATTGCGGCCTCTGCAATCCAGGCGATTACAATTTCTGCAGTTATGCTGATGCATAAATACTTCCGTATCTTCTGTCAGAACATATAATACAGCATTACTTTTTACAGGGTCCAACATGTAACCGGAGGAAATATTCATTCCGCATTGCTCATGAGCATTTGTATGTTCAAAAATATATTTTTGTGCTTCCATGGCAATATCGTGAGGTGCTTCCAGTCTGCGGCTGATCCCCATCTTACGCAGTCCGCACTCCTCCCGCAAATAGGGAGTGATTTGTTCCCTTAACGAAAAGAGAGCTGAATCGGCCATAGCATCAGCAAGCATACCCTTCAGATACTCTCCTTCCTGAAAACATTTGGTGGAATATTCGCTGATGCCTTTGCCTATGGATGTAATCACCATAAGCACCGGGGTATTTTCCGCAATCCCCTCTCGTGCCAGCTCAGGACCAACCGTTCCATACTCCATCAGAAATACGGGCTCGCACAGAGCATACATCTGCTCTTCGATCTCCTTGTATTCCTCCAAAACCTCTTCATACAGATCGCTGTCTTCGTAGCAATCAATCTGATGAAAAACTTCAGACTGTCTGATCTTAACCTTCAACTCTCTTATAATCATATTATGTATTTCCCGCCTTTACATTAGGCTCTTTTTTTCTCCACTGCTGCCTTAGCCATTTCTGCTGCTGATGCTGCATCTGCGGTATAGAAATCAGCACCGATTTCTTCTGCAAAGCTGTCGTTGATGGGAGCACCACCAACCATAACGATGTACTTGTCACGAAGTCCCTTAGCATTTAATACATCAATGGTTTCCTTCATATTCTGCATGGTAGTTGTAAGAAGAGCAGACATACCGATTACATCAGCACCGTTTTCTTCAGCCTTAGCAACAAATACTTCAGGCTCAACGTCAACACCAAGGTCAATTACTTCGAAACCTGCACCCTTGAACATCATAACAACCAGGTTCTTACCGATATCATGTAAGTCACCCTTTACAGTACCAACTACTGCCTTACCGATAGGTTCGTTACCGATTTCAATCAGCTTAGGCTCAAGAATGGTCATACCTGCGTTCATAGCTCTTGCTGCAACCAAAACTTCAGGAACGAATACTTCGTTTCTCTTGAACTTGCCGCCGATGGTCATCATACCATCCAACAAACCGTCGTTTAAGATTACCTTTGCATCAATCCCTTCAGCCAGTGCCTGCTCAACCAGTGCTTTTACATTTTTTGCACGGCCCTTCTGTAAAAATTCTGAAATTTCCTGAATAATAGACATTTTAAATTCCTCCTAAAAATAAATCCGTAGCTTAACAATATTACTGTATTTTATTATAAAAGAATGATCAAAAAAATTTTATATTTTTTTTGGATGTATTGTATTTTTTTTAGCATTAATATGTTAAACTGTATTTAGCAAACATATATTCACAATATTTTTACCTAAATTCCCGTATAGAGAGGCACATATGAAACCTTATTTGTATAATTTTGTAGCAAAAGAACAATTAGCAGAAATGCTGGACACCTTCAATCAATGCATGAATATCCCAATACAGGTGTTGGACGAAAACGGAAGCTGTCTGCTCTCCTCCGGCAAAACCAATCATTTTTGTTCTCTTTTTAGCAAGAAGCTCCCGCCCGAGGACTCCTGTGCCAAGCAACATGCCAATGCCGGTAAAACGGCCACAAAACTTGGGGAACCATATATTTTTTCCTGCCATGCAGGTCTGAATCATATCTTGCTTCCCCTCCTGGATCAAAATGCATTATTCGGCTCCATTTTGGTGGGACCATTTCTCATGGACGATGCGGACTCCCTGTTGATCGAGGAAATCGGAAAAAAATATCCGTTTACAACCCAGGAACTCTTTGAATTATACGATGAGTCCAAATTCCTACCGGTGTACCCTCCGGCTCAGGTTACATATTTGAGCAAACTAGTTTATTACATGTTCTCCGGTCTTCTTTCTGAAAGCCGGCAGCAGCTAACCATTAACAGCAACAAGTTGCACCAGCAATCCAAGATCAACGAATCTATTCAGATGTATAAAACCTCCGGTACTTCTTCTACGGATGTCTATCCTTATGAAAAGGAGCGATTGCTTATCACCAAGCTGAAAACCGGCAATACAGAGGAAGCCAAAGCAATCCTGAATGATATATTAGGATATGTATTTTTCTCCCAGGGAAGCAATCTGGAGATCATCAAATCCCGATCCCTGGAATTATGTTCCCTGCTTTCCAGGGCAGCTATTGAAGGCGGCGCCACCAGCGATATTATCCTAAAGGTAAATAATCAGCTTTTGACGGTCATTCCCACCATCAGCAACCTGGATTCCCTTTGTTATAAGCTGCAGGAAGCCATTGATGCCTTCACCGACTGCATGTTTGAGCATATTCCAAACAAAAACAGTGAATTGATCAAGAAAGCCATCCGTTACATATCCAAGCATTTTGCAGATCCGATTACTTTAGAGGAGATTGCAAGTATGGTGCACTTAAATCCGGCCTATTTTTCTACTGTTTTCAAGCAGTCCACCGGGTCCAGCTTTAAGGAATACCTGAATATGGT
>JAZUCP010000015.1:0-1939 GCA_045639165.1 Acetatifactor sp.
GCTCACCCATACTTCCATGGATCAGTCCGATGTGAAGCTGGAGATGCAGGCGGAGAATCTGCGTAAAATGTTCCTGGCAATGGCTAAGGATATTCGTGTCATTATGATCAAGCTGGCTGACCGCCTTCATAATATGCGAACCTTAAAATATCAAAAGCCGGAAAGTCAGACCAGAATTGCCAAAGAAACCCTTGAGGTGTATTGTCCACTAGCCCAGCGTCTGGGTATTTCCAAATTAAAGGTGGAATTGGACGACCTTTCTTTAAAATATCTGGAGCCCCAGGTATATTATGAGCTTGTGGATAAGATTTCCTCCCGTAAGGTAGAGCGACAGGCTTATATTCAGAGTATTGTGGATGAAGTGCGTGAACATATTGATGGTGCCGGCATTAAGGCCCAGATTGATGGACGTGTGAAGCATTTCTTCAGTATTTATAAAAAGATGAAGAATCAGAATAAGACCCTGGAGCAGATATATGATTTGTTTGCAGTGCGTATTATTGTGGATTCGGTTAGGGATTGTTATGCGTCCCTGGGTGTAATCCATGAGATGTATAAGCCCATTCCGGGACGTTTCAAGGACTATATTGCTATGCCTAAGCCCAATATGTACCAGTCCCTGCACACCACATTGATCGGAAGCAGTGGTACACCTTTTGAGATTCAGATCAGAACCTTTGAGATGCACAAGGCGGCTGAATACGGTATTGCGGCACATTGGAAATATAAGGAAGCCTCCGATGGAAAGAATGATAAGAAGGTAAAGGCCCAGGAAGAGGAGAAGCTGGTATGGCTTCGCCAGATCCTTGAGTGGCAGAGGGATACTTCTGATAACAGGGAATTTTTGAATTTGTTAAAGAATGACCTGGACCTTTTTTCAGATAATGTATATTGTTTTACCCCTACCGGTGAAGTAAAGAACTTGCCCGCAGGTTCTACACCCATTGACTTTGCGTACAGCATTCATTCGGCTGTAGGCAACAAAATGGTGGGTGCCCGGGTCAATGATAAATTGGTTACCATTGATTATGTGATCAAGAATGGAGACCGTGTGGAGATTATTACTTCCGCTAATTCCCGAGGTCCCAGCCGTGACTGGCTAAGTATTGTTAAGAGTACCCAGGCCAAGAACAAGATCAATCAGTGGTTCAAACAGGAGCTGAAGGAAGACAATATCCTAAAGGGCAAGGAGCTTTTTGCGGCTTATTGTAAGGTAAAAGGTTATAATCCGGCCAATCTGTTAAAGCCCGAGTACATGGAAAACGTACAGAGAAAATATGGCTTCAGAGATTGGGAAGCAGTGCTGGCAGCCATCGGACATAGTTCCCTGAAGGAAGGTGCCGTGGCCAACCGTATGCAGGAGCTTTATGACCGGGATCATAAAAAAGAAATTTCGGATGAAGATATTTTAAAGAGTATTGCGGAGAGTAGTAATGCCAATAAGCCGGTTGCAATGAAGTCTAAGAGCGGTATTGTAGTGAAGGGAATTGCGGATCTGTCAGTAAGATTCTCCAAGTGCTGTTCACCTGTTCCGGGAGATGAGATTGCAGGCTTTGTTACCAGAGGAAGAGGCATTTCCATCCATCGTACGGACTGTGTCAATGTGATCAATATGCCGGAATTTGAAAGAGCCAGATTGATCGAAGCAGAATGGCAGGCACCGGATAATCCGGCAATGGGCGAAAAATACGTGGCAGAGATTGCTATTTATGCACAGAATCGTAATGGTCTGATCGCAGATGTTTCCAAATGTCTTACGGAGAAGAATATTAGTATTATGTCATTGAGTACCCGTATGAGCAAGCAGGGATTAGCTACTCTGCAGACCACCATTGAGATCTCAGGAAGGGATGAACTGCAAAAGATCATTGACAGACTGCACAAGGTGGAAAGTGTTGTGGATGTAGAAAGGACGAGTGGATGATGAGTGAGTTGAAAA
>JAZUCP010000016.1:0-2466 GCA_045639165.1 Acetatifactor sp.
CATGCGTCTGGCACAGCAGCTTTATGAAGGTGTGGAAATCAAGGGAGAAGGCACAGTAGGTCTGATTACTTATTTGCGTACAGACTCTACCCGAGTTTCAGAAGAAGCGGAGAACATGGCTGCATCCTATATCACAGAGGCTTACGGAGCAGATTATGCGGCTTCCACTACAGGGCAGAAAAAGAATGACAAAAAGATTCAGGATGCCCATGAAGCGATCCGTCCTACGGATATCAAAAGAATTCCGGAAGCGGTTAAAGATCAGCTACCCAGAGATCTGTTTCGATTATATCAATTGATCTGGAAGAGATTTACCGCCAGCCGCATGGAGGCTGCCAGATATGTTACCACCACCATTAAGCTGGAAGGCAATGGTCATGTATTTACGGTGCCGGGGTCTTTGTTGGTCTTCGATGGTTTTATGCGTGTATATATTCAGGAAGAGGATAAAGAAGCGGAGAATAAAATCTCAGGGGATATTACCACTGACAGTATAGTGACCTTGACAGAGCTTGATCCCAAGCAGCATTACACTCAGCCGCCTGCACATTATACAGAGGCGTCTTTGGTACGTGCGTTGGAAGAATTGGGAATCGGTAGACCCAGTACTTACGCACCCACCATTTCAACTATTCTTGCAAGACGATATATTGTTAAGGAGAATAAGAATCTGTATGTTACAGAGCTGGGTGATGTGGTGAATCAGATGATGGTTGACGCATTCCCGACCATAGTGGATGTAAACTTTACTGCCAATATGGAAGCGCTTCTGGATGCGGTGGAAGAGGGCAATGTGAAATGGAAGACCGTTGTTTCCAATTTCTATCCGGATCTGGACGAAGCTGTTAAGCTTGCTGAGAAGTCCCTGTCAGAGGTGCAGATAGCGGATGAGGTTTCCGAGGAAGTGTGTGATGTCTGTGGCAAAAACATGGTGATCAAATATGGGCCTCATGGAAGATTTCTGGCTTGTCCAGGTTTCCCAGAATGTCGCAGCACCAAGCCATACTTTGAAAAGATTGGTGTGGAATGTCCAAAATGCGGTCAGGATATTGTTTTAAAAAAATCCAAGAAGGGCAGAAAATATTATGGCTGTATCGGCCACCCGGAATGTGATTATATGAGTTGGCAGAAGCCATCAAAGGAAAAGAGTGCTGAAAATTAGCACTCTTTTCCTTTATAAGGTGTAAAATGTTCAGAATTTTTTGAGAAAACACAAAAAAACCAATAAAATTGAATATTTACTGATTGTAATCTGAAATTAACTGTGTTAAAATTACATTTGTAAATATATTTGCACTTTTGGACGGAGGAACTAAAAATGAGCAGTGTACAATTGTTAGATAAAACAAGAAAAATCGGTAAACTATTACACAACAACAATTCCAGTAAAGTTGTGTTTAATGACATTTGTAAAGTGCTGAGAGAGATTTTAAACTCTAATGTCCTTGTGATCAGTCGAAAAGGTAAGGTGCTTGGTATCGGCAAATGTGAAGGTGTGGATGTAATTACGGAATTGATTTCAGATACGGTAGGCGGGTTTATTGATTCTATGTTGAATGAACGTCTGTTAGGCATTCTTTCTACCAAGGAAAATGTAAATCTGGCGACCCTTGGCTTTGAGGGAAAAGATATTAAAAAGATTCAGGCCATCATTACTCCAATTTATATTGCAGGTGAGAGATTGGGCACCTTATTTATCTATAAAGGAAATGAGCAGTACGATATCGATGATATTATTCTCTGTGAATATGGTACCACAGTGGTTGGTCTGGAGATGCTTCGTGCAGTCAATGAAGAAAGTGCAGAAGAGAGCAGAAAGATTGCGGTTGTGAAGTCCGCTATTAGTACATTGTCTTTCTCTGAAATGGAAGCCATCACACATATCTTTGACGAGCTGAATGGAATGGAAGGAATTCTGGTCGCAAGTAAGATTGCAGATCGGGTGGGAATTACAAGGTCGGTGATCGTAAATGCACTTCGCAAGTTTGAAAGTGCTGGAGTGATCGAATCCAGATCCTCCGGAATGAAGGGAACATATATCAAGGTTTTAAATGATGTGGTGTTTGACGAAATCGAAGAATTAAAGCGCCAGAACGGAACAAATTAGTTCAAAAAAAGTTTGTAAAAATTAGGAAAACTTGTAAAAATTTATTGCAAGTTTTCTTTTTTTGTGCTATAATTCGCCTGTTGTAACTATAAAACACGCATTCTGATTTGGTGTAGGTGTTCTGAAAGTTGAAAAATAGCAATTTTGGGGATGATTCATCAGAGCTAACCTTTTCTATAACGCAGGAAAAGGCGGAAAAAGGGTGCGGAAGACGGTTGACGCGTAAAGCGGACCGAGAAACCAAATGGAGGTAATATCATGAGCGTTATTTCAATGAAGCAGTTATTAGAAGCAGGTGTTCATTTCGGACATCAGACCAGAAGATGGAACCCTAAGATGGCTCCATACATCTTTACCGA
>JAZUCP010000017.1:0-4552 GCA_045639165.1 Acetatifactor sp.
TGGCCTGCCACCACAAATATTGTGGCCAAAGCAGTCAATATCCGGAAGGATGGTTCTATCTTCTTTTCCATATGCTTCAATTCTTATTTAATCCTCTTTGATGAAACAATTTCCTCCTTTTAGCGAAGTTGCTTTCTTAACAAACAGACAGTTTCACAATTTGCCGTCCAGGGAAACTGGTCAATGGCAACTGCTTTTTCCACCCGGTATCCATTTTCCAAAAACATCTCCAGATCCCTCACCAGACTGGTGGGTTTGCAGGAGATGTAAACGATCCTATCCACACCATAATCAATGATCTTCGGTAGTGCCTTGGGGTGGATACCGTCACGAGGCGGGTCCAAAATGATCATATCCGGCTTTTCTTCGATATCATCCAGTACCTTCAGCACATCGCCGGCGATAAATTCACAATTATCCAGGCCGTTCAGCAGTGCATTTTTCTTAGCCGCCTCTACAGCCTCCTCCACGATCTCCACGCCGATGACCTTACCTGCCACAGGTGCCATCAACTGTGCGATGGTGCCGGTACCGCTATATAAGTCAAATACTACCGGAGCCTTGCCGCCTTCTCCCTGACCGCTGATGTCGCCAACATACTCACGAGCTGTACTGTAAAGTACCTCCGCACTGTGAGAATTAGTCTGGAAGAAGGAGAATGTAGAGATCTTAAACTTCAATCCCAGCAATTCCTCGTAGAAATAATCATTTCCATACAGAATCTCCGTATGATCACTCTTTACCACATCCGCAATGGAATCATTTGAGATATGCAGGATTCCTGCAATTTTTCCTTCAAATACACCCTTTACTTCTGCATCCAGCAAAATTTCTTTAAATTGCTCCACCAATGCCTGAATTTCTCCGGTAAGATCATTGGTTTCGACCCCATTCCCTCCATAAGGATACTGGGTAGATGTTACCAGGGCGATCAGAATCTCCCCCGTCTTGGAAGCTTTTCTTACCAGCAGGTGACGTAAGAAGCCTTCGTGTCTGAGTCTATGATAGAAGGTAACGCCTCTTTCACTGAAAAAGTTCAGTACAATCTGCAGAATATTGCGGTAATCCTGGTCAACGATCTTACAGTCATCCACAAATACCACATCATAAAAGCTGCCTCTTTTATGCATACCAAGGGAAAGAGGTCCGTCTTTTACCTCATCTCCAAAGGAAAACTCCATTTTATTCCGATATTCATAGGCCTTTGGACTGCCCTTGATGCCTTCCCATATATAGGGTTTCTCCTGTCTGTTCAACACCTGATCCAAAAGCTTCTTAACCTGTCCGGATTTGATCGCAAGCTGCTCCTCATATGGCAGTGAAAGGTATGTACATCCACCACACAAACCAAAATGGGAACACGGTGCGCCTGTTTCCAAAGGTGACTTCTCCAACACCTGAATCAAACGGCCTTCCGCCTTCCCTTTTCTGATTTTGTTAACACCAAGCTCAATCTTTTGTCCGGGCAGGCTGTTTTTCACAACGCATGTTTCTTCTCCCACCTTCACAATGCCTTTGTTGGGAAAGTCCACACGCTCTACAACGCCAACACATACCTGTCCTTTTTTCATATACTTAGATTTCTCCTTCATCCACGAAGATATCTTCTTCGTCTTCTACCGGCTCATCTTCCAGTGCCAGTTCATCATCTTCTTCAAATTCGTCTTCAAAGTCTTCCAAATAATCAGGAGTCATGTAACGATATACTGCATAAGCGATGGCTGCGATGGCTGCCACTGCACCGATGATGGCAAGAATCCAAAGAACAACCTTACCCTCTTTCTTATCCTCTTTTTTGATCAGATCACATAAATTGGTCATGTTAATTTCCTCCTATTTATTGATACTTTTAGCATACCACAAAAGTAATTCTTTTACTACACTCTTTTCAATTTTGCAAAAGAAGCATACATAATTTTTTGACCTGCCTTGTCAAAGTTAACTGTTACCTTATAATCTCTCGGTTCTCTGGATAGATTTAAAACGGTACCTTCTCCGTATTTCATGTGGCGGACTCTGTCCCCTACTCCAAAATCAAGAATGGTATCCTGCTCCAGATCACTGCCTCTCTTAATACCTGCTACCCGGTTCAATTCCCCGATTCCCTGGGCAATAAAAGGCTTTACCGCTTGCGCAGTCACTTTCGGTTTCAGGATGGCCTTGGGTCTTAAATCGATCATTTCCTCCACCTGACGCACCGCTTCTTCCCGGCGTCTTTCTTCTCCCCATCGTTTGATGGCAGGCACTCTGTTATCCATCAAATACTCCGGAATCTCTCTGACAAAGCGACTCACCGCATTATACTGGGTCTCCCCCCGAATCATACGTGCCTGGGCATAGGTTAGAGTCAGTTCCTCCATGGCTCTGGTGATTCCCACATAAGCCAGACGTCTCTCTTCTTCCACTTCTGCCTGATCATCGGCAGTAATGGACATATAGCTTGGGAACAGCCCATCCTCCATACCGGTCAGGTACACATAGGGGAATTCCAGACCCTTTGCACTATGCAGAGTCATCAGGCGGATACGATCATTTTTATCATCCATAGTATCCACATCCGAAACCAGTGCAATCTCTTCCAGGAACTCACTTAAAGACGGCTCATCATGGGTCTGCTCATAGGCCACTGCCTTGCTGAACAATTCTTCCACGTTGCCGATTCTTTCCTGGATCTTCTCATCCTCTTCATTCAGACTTTGCAGATAATCCTTATATCCAACGATCTCCACCACATCCCGGACCATATCTTCGATACCATAGTACTCTGCTTTTGCACGAAATGTCTGAATCATGGCTACAAATGGTTCGATCTTGGCATAGGCCTTGCCCAGGGAGCTGATCTGCTCCCCTTCCCGCAAGGCATCATAGAAGCTGATCCCCTTCATCTGTGCATAATCCTGCACCTTGGTAATGGATGCCGCACCAATACCCCGTTTCGGTACATTCAAGATTCGTTTCACCGCCAAATCATCCCGTCCATTGTCAATGGTCTTCAAATACGCCAGCACATCCTTGATTTCCTGGCGAGCATAGAAATTAGTACCACCGATCACATTATAAGGAAGTCCCGCCAGCACAAAACGTTCTTCCAGTAGTCTTGACTGGGCATTGGTTCGATACAAAATCGCACAATCCCCATAGCTGCACTCTCCCTTTCGTACCTTGGATGCAATATCATATGCCACAAACTCCGCTTCCTCGAAAGCATTATCAAAAGGTCTGTAATGCACTCTTGCCCCACTTTCCTTTTCCGTCCAGAGGGATTTGTCCTTACGACCTCTGTTATTACTGATCACTGCATTGGCTGCATCCAAAATATTTTGCGTGGAACGATAATTCTGCTCCAGCTTGATCACCCTTGCATCAGGATAAACCTTCTCATAATCCAAAATATTGCGGATATTGGCGCCCCTAAATTTATAAATGGACTGATCATCATCCCCCACCACACAAAGATTACGGTATTTCTGAGCCAAAAGGCGGATCAGCTCAAACTGAGCCGTATTGGTGTCCTGATACTCGTCCACCATAATATATCGAAACCGATTCTGGTACTGTTCCAGTATCTCTGGATTGGTCTTAAATAATTCCACCGTTTTTACCAAAATATCATCAAAATCCAGTGCATTATTTCTCTTCAGGACCGCCTGATATTCCTTGTATACGGAAGCAATCTTTTTCTTTCGGTAATCTCCCATGGCCTGAAGCTCATACTCTAAAGGGGAGATCAATTCATCCTTGGCCGAGGAAATGGCGCTCAAAAGAGCTCTTTCCTTCATCTGCTTGGTATCAATCTCAAACCGCTTGCAAATATCCTTCATCACAGCCTTTTGATCGTCTGTATCATAAATCGTAAATTTCGTATCAAATCCAAGTCGGTCAATATATCTGCGAAGAATCCTTACGCAAGTAGCATGAAAGGTTGCCACCCACACCTGATCCGCTCCGAATCCTACAATATTGTCCACACGCTCCCGCATCTCTTCTGCTGCCTTATTGGTAAAGGTAATGGCTAAAATATTCCAGGGATTCACACCCATCTCATCGATTAAATATGCAATTCTGTGGGTCAGTACCCTGGTCTTCCCGGACCCGGCACCTGCCAGTAAAAGCAGCGGTCCTTCCGTATGCAGGACCGCTTCTTTTTGTTCTTTGTTCAATGTATCGTAAATACTCATACTGCTGCCACTCAATCCTATCTCTTCTTTGCTCCGCATTCCGGACAGAACTTTCCGGTATTCACTGCACCGCAGCTGCAAACCCAAGTATCATCTTCCGGCTTCTTACTGCCGCATTCGCTGCAGAATTTGCCTTGATTACCGGTTTTACCACATGTACAGCTCCAGCCTGCTGCCTGTGCCTGCATCTGTGGCTGTGCAAATGCTCCACCCCCAAAGCCCATAGCTGCCGGATTCTGCATCTGCGGATTCTGCTGTCCCATGGCAAACAAGGTATTGGCATTCATACCTCCTGCCATATTGGCCATGTTCATCCCTGCAAAGGCCATCATGGGACCGGTTGCAGTATTGGCTGCTGCTGCCTTCATCGCCTC
>JAZUCP010000018.1:0-4880 GCA_045639165.1 Acetatifactor sp.
CTATTTCAAAGAATTCCATATCTTCCTCTGAAAAAACCACAGACTCCACCCTGCCTCGAAACTCCAAAGCAGAAACCTGTACCGGAATACCGGCAATTCCTAATGTAATTGTCAAAGCTATACAGCCAATGATTTTCTTCAGTCTTTTCTTCATCTACTATCCTTTACAGTTTTTTTATCCTTTTATGTAATACCCTCACCTGTTTCGGTGCAATTGCAAACAGTGTATGGTATACCTTATTTTTTGCAGTCAGAATGGGATTGCACATGGCCTTCCACCAATTCTTCCGCATATACTTCACGATACACCTATACTGTACAGTATCCGGCCCCATTTGTTCAATGGGAATGTGTAGCAGATATTCCAATCTCTGGAAAACCCCAAACCGAAAAGCCACCTTTTCAAGCTCCGGATGATGTCTTTTAACCACTTCCATTACCATATCTGCATTTTCCACACAATCTCCATAAACTCTGGAAAACGCCTTTTTATCACTCTTTCTGGTGTTGCTTCCCATCCGATAAAACACATGGTAGGTCTGTCCGGGCAAGGAAACAATTCCCTTGACGTCAGAAAGCATCTGCACCAGCAGTTTAAAATCTTCGTTCAACTCTCCCACCGGAAAATGCATCTTCATAAGAAGCTCCCGTTTCACCAGCTTGGTACAAAAAGAACAATCCCCTCTGTGCATCAAAAGCTCTTTTAAGAATTCTTCTGAGAGAATAAATATTCTCTCAACGGGAGGTTCACAGATATCAGGCATCAGATTGCCCTGCTCATCTATCTCATTACGACCAATCTGTGCAATCTCCGCCTGAAAATCCACAATCCCCTTATATAATTCCTCATACATTGTGGGTTCCACGTAATCATCACTGTCCACAAAACCAATGTATTCCCCTCTGGAATGTGCAATTCCTAAATTTCTGGCAGAGGAAGATCCCCCATTTTCTTTATGGAAAACCCGGATTCGCTCATCTCTTTCAGCCAGCTCGTCACAAAGCCGGGAAGTACCGTCCGTAGATCCGTCATCCACCAGCAAAATTTCCAGGTTCTGATAAGTCTGTGCACACAGGGAGTCCACACATCTTGGCAAATATTTCATTATATTATAAACGGGTACGATCACACTGATCAAAGGTAGTTTCATCCTATCCCCTCCATTTACTTCACTTTAATTTTATTCGTCAAATAACGGTACATCTTTCTTTCCGATATCACCGTTGCAGCAGAACAAGGTCCTGATTTCGGAATCTGTTCTTGTTCTCCAAAGAAAACGCTTCTACAAAGCTGACACAATCGTTCAGCTGCACTCTCGGCATTCCACTCACTTATAATAGTATTATAAGCATTGCGCCCTAACATCTGGCAATACTCTCTGTCTGTTATTAATTTCTCCGTAAATTCAAAAAGCTGTTGACTTGCTCCGTCTTCATAAATCAATCCATTTTCCCCATGACGCAACAAGAAAGGAACCGAACCAATCATGTGATTTGCAATTACCGCACACCCACTATTCATAGCCTCGTTAATAACGGCTCCCCAACCTTCCCTTCGATCACTGGTCATCAGAAAAATATCTGCCTCTTCCATATATGCTCGTACTTCTTCCGGTTTTTTTATTCCATGAAGGGTAACATAATTCTCCAGACTGTACTTTGCAATTAATGACTTTACCATAGGCTCGCAAATACCACCACCTACAATATCCATTTGAAAGGTATATCCTTTGTCCCGCAAATACCTAGCCGTCTCCACTGGCAACTCAGGATGCTTCAGTTCAATTAACCTTGCCACCCACAAAATATGAATAGCTCTCTTCCCTTCCATCAATTTATCTATATCGTAGGCTTTTGTTTCCGGAAAGTATCCCCATTTATACATTTTATCAGAATATGCTCTTATAATATGAAAATCTGACGGCACATACGCACCCGCACATAAAAGACTGACCGGCGCATGATTGTACCGGGTATGATCTAAATACTTTTTCTTCAACCCTCTCGGTGAGATCGCCTTCCACTGTCCCGTGCGATATAGTCTTTCGCTATATCTGAGGACAGGTTTTTTCATTTCTAAACGTGGCTTTAAAAAAGTTTCATCCTCTGCTCCGCCCCAAATCACAACATCACACTCCAGGATCAGTCGCTGGCATTCTGCCGACTCCCTATACCCATATCTAACATAAGGCAGCTCGCAATCCGGATTCCACCCCATATTAATCCGTTCTTCTTCCATAGGCTCCATCTGTATAAACACAAAATCTTCCCCCAGCATTGTATACATTGCATTGCAAAAAGGAATCTGATGATGATTAATGTAATTTGAAACAAACACAATTTTCATAACTTTTATCCTACTATTTCTCTGTAAATTTCAAGAAGACGTTTAAAATTCTTTTGTCCGTCATGGGTTATTCCTGCATGTGCAGAGGCATTTTTACCATAAGTAACCATCCCCTCTTCATCCTGCCACATCTCAATAACTGCCTGTGCCAGCATTTTTGCCTGTGCGGTTTCCGGGTCAGATACTTTCCGATATACCTCTGCTCCATATCCCGGGTATGCAATTCCATCCACACCGTCTTCAAAAACAGTGAGGACACCTCCCACCCACGCGGTGACACAGGGCACACCCAAAAGCATGGCCTCACCCAGGGAATTCGGAGAATTTTCTGCTGCGGAAGCACAGACAAAGACATTGCTTAGAAGCATTCTTTCCCTCATCTGCGTCCCATTTAATTTTCCTAAAAACACCACTTTATCCTTTAACTTCCACTGTTCCAGAAGCTCCATAATATACTTTCCATAGGAAGAAATCTTCAATGCCCCCATAAGATTCTTAGGTCTGACAATGGGGTTGCCTGCTACATATAATCGTGCATCCGGATATAGTTCTAAGATCATCGGCATGGCCTTTAAGACATAATGCAAACCCTTTAAGGGATAATCCCCCTGACTGATCATAATACTGTGAGGTTCACAGGTCTCCGGCGACCAAGCCCCCTGATAGAATACCGATCTTAAGGTCTCATTCATAAAATGATACTGAATATCCGGATTGTATTTCAAAGCATAGCTTTTATCCAGCACCGTTCTTCCCGTCACATGCTTTGCAGCTTTAATGGCCTCCTCCTCGCTGATGCTTCTCTTTTTGAATTTTTCCTTCTGCATCCGGATACTGTCCTGCTTTAAGAAATCTCGAAAGGTCACTCTTTTTATAACTTTCTCCGGCAAATCCGCATAATATACTTCTTCCAGCTTGCTGCAAACCCCCTGGAAGCCAATTAATAATTTATCTTTATCACATACCTTAGTCAATGCAAGTGTATGAGGATACTCCGTCCCAAAACAATGCACCAGATCCGGCTGAAAATCTTCAATGATTTTCTTTAGTTCTTCCCCAAGATTTTTATCATATGTTTCCGGATGATCCACATCCTCTTTAAATCCATACTGCCAAAAAGCCTGTGCTCCATCCACACCCGTGATCAGCCATTTTTGCTTTTCCGACCCGCCATACATAGGGCAGGCTACCGCCAGTTCTACCTGATAGTCCCCCTGTTCCCGCAAAAGACGCTCCGCAAGTCCTGCAATCCAACCTTCTTTATTGGTACCTTCCATATTCAGATATTCTGCCGCCTGGGGCAGGATGGTATTGCAAACCCACAAAATCTTCATAGCATCCTCCAGTTATCGCTTTCTAATCAAAAATCCAGTTCAAATACGGTAGCAATCTGATATCGATACTGTATGCCGATCTTAAAAACATGGCAAAGTATCCCAAAAAGGCTGCTGCAATTACTGCCACCCAAAAATTCTTCCATTTTTTGTTCGTGGTACGTGTCAGTACACCCGGAATCAAAAATATGTGGGGTGCGATAAAATAGTAACCGATCCGGGAGCTTTCCGGCACGAATGCGCCAAATGTATAAAGCACCGTTCCTACCAGGCCTAATATAAAATAAAATCTATTTTTTACATTCTCTTTGACTGCAGTCGTATAAAAGAGAATACAAACCACCAATACACCCAGACATTTCGCAATATTGGTCAGGGAATAATCCACCTGATCAAATACTGACCCTTCATAAAAAGGATAAAAGAAAAAGATAATCCTTCTATACAATCCCTTAAATGCAACCAGGCTTAAAACCACCGCTCCGCCCAAGATCAACAGATACTTCATCGGTTTTTCCGTCAAAAACCGGGCAAGCAGATATACAGGTATTACCACAAGAATGGATTTGTGGAAAAATGCTGCAAAAACAATCCAAAGAATAAACGCACCATATTGTTTTCTAAGCACATATTTCATGGCATAAAGGGCAATGGCAAGTGCAAAATAATATCTTACGGAGTTTAAGCTGGAATAATAGAATCCACCGGTCATCAGTAAAAACAGACTTCCACTGAACCAGTCCGCCTGATCGTACAGGGCCTTTACAAAGAAAAGGCAGGTAAAAATCGAAAAGAACGCAAATACCGGAATATAATTATCATATCCACACAAGGACTGGATCACCCACACTACCAGATTAAATCCGATTTCATAAGAAACATGCCTGCCCTGCATGATCAATTTAAAATTATCACGATATACCCAGTAATCATTTCCCACCGCAATCCTACAGGCGGATATTGCCGCCAGCAAAAGAAAGATTGCCGCAGCCGCCCATATATTGGCCACCTGCTGTCTGGTTCTGCTCCCTGACCGAATCCTATTCAGTTGTACACATTCCTGCTCTTTTATCAAAAAAGAGAATCCCATTACCAGGATAAACAACGTAATATATACAAACATTCCTATCTCCGATACAATATCTTTTTCACAAAATTATAGATTCCCGCCAACGCCGGACTTTCTGCCATTTTGGTTC
>JAZUCP010000019.1:0-1874 GCA_045639165.1 Acetatifactor sp.
GTATTTTGTGGATAATTCCCCAAAAGCATATTCTTGTATTCAGGAAAATTTACTCTTTACAAAATTGGCAGATAAATCCATAATATTAAAGCAGGATGCTGTGACGGCCCTGACATCTATTTACGAAAAAGAGATAGATATTATTTTTATGGACCCGCCCTATGAAAGCGGACACGAGGAAAGAATCCTGGCGGTACTTCAGAACATGAAATATGTAACGGAAGATACCCTGATCATCGTGGAAGCATCCCTGCATACAGATATGGATTATGCGGCTGATTTTGGCTTTGATATCCTGAAAGAGAAAAAGTACAAAACCAACAAACACATTTTCCTGAAAAGAAAATAATTCTTTTTGGAGGACAAGTTTATGAAAAGAGCAATCTATCCCGGAAGTTTTGACCCCGTTACTTATGGGCATCTTGACATCATTCACAGAAGTGCACATATTTTCGACGAATTAATTGTAGGAGTTTTAAATAATGTTCAAAAATCCCCGTTGTTTTCTGTGGAAGAACGTGTTAAGATACTAAAAGAAGTAACAAAAGATTTACCCAATGTCAGAGTGGAGGAATTCAGCGGTATGCTGGTTGAATATGCCAAAAACAATGATATTCAGGTAAATGTGCGTGGATTACGCAGTATGACTGATTTTGAATATGAGATGCAGATTGCACAGTATAATAATCAGTTATCAGATGGTGCATTAGAAACCGTATTCATGGCAACCAATCCGGCTTATTCTTATATAAGCTCATCCGGTGTAAAGGAAGTTGCCGGTTTTAAAGGAAATCTTTCACCATATACACCAGAGACAGTTGCAAAGCTTGTCCGTGAAAAATATGGATATTAAATCTGGAAAGTGAAACAGTGAGGTCAGAAAATGAGTAGTAAAATCGAACAGTTGATTGATGAAATCGAAGAATTTATTGATGGATGTAAGTATCAGCCATTATCAAGCACAAAGATTATTGTAAACAAAGAAGAAATCGATGAATTACTCCGCGAACTTCGAATGAAGACTCCGGAAGAGATCAAGAGATACCAGAAGATTATCAGCAATAAGGAAGCGATTCTCAATGATGCGAGAGCCAAAGCGGAAGCATTGATCAATGAGGCAACGGTGCATACCAATGAGCTGATTAGTGAGCATGAGATCATGCGTCAGGCTTACGAACAGGCCAATGAAGTGGTTGCCATGGCAAGCAAGCAGGCTCAGGACATTTTAGATAATGCTACCAT
Source organism: Acetatifactor sp. (assembly GCA_045639165.1). Taxonomy (GTDB): domain Bacteria; phylum Bacillota; class Clostridia; order Lachnospirales; family Lachnospiraceae; genus Acetatifactor. The sequence continues at coordinate 1,243 of JAZUCP010000019.1, forward strand.
GGAGGCCAACAGTGTAAGAACAGCAGCCATGCAGTACATGGATGACATGTTGGTACATTTGGAAAATATTATCGCTGCAACGACCAATACTGCAGTAAATAATTATGAAAGTTTAATCGGTGGTTTGAACCATTATAGAGATATTATTCAGTCTAACCGTAGCGAGCTCCATCCTGCTGAAGAATATGCAGAAGTGGATGCAGAAAACGGTATGACGGCAGAAGATGCTGAAGCATAATAAATTATTCATGTGAAATGATCAAAAGAACCGGTTTTCATACAACCGGTTCTTTTCTTAGAATACCAGCGGATTTATCCGCAGCATAAACCAATAATAAATTACACTGATACCTGTGAGAATCAATTTATGGATCAAATACTCTTTGATAGACAGTGGGCTGTCCTTGATGATACTATAGGTCTGGGCAATACATGAGAGTCCTCCGAAAGGCAATAATATCAATATGTATATAATTGGTACCCGATCACTTAAAAGAATCCCCCCTGTAATCTCCAGGAAAGGTGCTGTGTATTGCAAAAGACCGGGAAGCAGGACATGGGAGACAATATTCAAGAGATTAAATAAAATCATATATCCACAGAGCATGGATATGCTTGAAATACTGCCCCGT
>JAZUCP010000020.1:0-1815 GCA_045639165.1 Acetatifactor sp.
GTTTTACAATATCCCACCATTGCATTCAAACGCTCTATGTCCTGCTTTCTGACCGTCTCAGCCTGTTCCTCCGTCATCTCTTCATTATCGTTTTTATTCTCAATAAGGTATCGATTGATAATTGTATCCTGGGGAGAATACAGGACCAGACATTCGGCAGCGGCACCATCTCTACCCGCTCTGCCTGCCTCCTGATAATAATTTTCCAGACTTTGGGGCATGTTGTAATGAACCACGTACCGCACATTTGATTTGTCGATACCCATACCAAAAGCATTGGTTGCAACCATAACAGGCTTTCTATCATAAATAAAATCTTCCTGATTGCAACGTCTTTCCTCCACAGATAATCCGGCATGATATTTGGTTGCCGGCAATCCACGATCCTTTAGATATTCCCAGACTTTATCCACATTTTTCCGAGTGGCACAATAGATGATTCCGCTTTCTTCCAGGTGATTTTGCAGATAATCAAACAACTGCTCCTCTTTATTTTTGTCCCATTTTACACCAAAATACAGATTCTCCCTGTCAAATCCGGTTACAAGGATACGGGGATTTTTCAGGCACAGAATTTTCACAATATCCGCCTTAACAACAGGGGTTGCAGTGGCAGTAAATGCACTGATCACAGGTCTGATGGGCAGTTGATCTATGAATTTTAGGATTTTCAGATAACTGGGCCGAAAATCCTGCCCCCACTGAGAGATGCAATGTGCCTCGTCCACAGTTACCATACTGATTGATGCCTGTTTTGCAAAATTCAAAAAGCACGTGGTTTCCAATCGTTCCGGTGCCACATAGATAATCTTATACTGCCCTGCTGCCGCATTACTCAAAGCCTTGGCAATCTGATTTTCTGTCAATGTACTGTTGATATACGCCGCATGCACACCTGCCTGATTCAGGGCCTTGACCTGATCAATCATCAACGAAATCAAAGGAGAGACCACAATGGTGATCCCTTCCATACACAATGCCGGCACCTGATAGCAGATGGACTTTCCGGCTCCAGTTGGCATGATACCCAGCACGTCCTGTCCTTCCAGTATGGCTCGGATCAACTCCTCCTGTCCTTCCCGGAAGCTGTCATATCCAAAATATGTTTTTAATACCTGATATTGATTCACAAATACTTTCCCTCTTTCTTCACAGCCCGACAGCAGATGTCACCGAGCCACATTGTAAAAGCAGAACCCCGGTACGGACTTCTGCCTTTTCTCATTTCACTATTTAAGAATTCTTCTGACTGCCAGAATGGGACGATAGGTAGCCTTGCTCACCTTAATACCGGTCTTTGCAGAGCTGGCGTGAACGATATATCCGCCTCCAATATACATACCCACATGACCGTCATAACAGATCAGATCACCCGGCTGTGCATCCTCATACTTCACACCGGTTCCGTCGCTTCGCTGTTGGAAGGAGGTTCTGGAGATATTGTAACCAAAGTCTTTATAGATACGGTAGGTAAATCCGGAACAATCCGCTCCGTTGGTCAAACTGGTACCGCCGTACACATAGGGATTGCCTACAAACTGCAGACCATATTTGGCAATCTGCTTTCCTACATCACTGCCGGATGCATTATCCACAATCTGAGTATAGGAGGTAGATGCAAAACTTTGATTCAGCATATTATTTAGCTGTTGCTTACGTTTTTCCTCATCCTGTAACTTCTTTAACTGCTTTTGCTCTTCCTTTAACAATGCTTCCTGTTCTTTTGCCGCACGTTTTGCCTGCTTGATCAGGGCATCATAGTTGGAAGCCTCTTTTTTCAGATCGGCCATCAGTTTATCACAATAAGCCTTCTGC
>JAZUCP010000021.1:0-3152 GCA_045639165.1 Acetatifactor sp.
TTAACAGTATAAGATATTTTGAGGAAAAATGCATTAAAAAATTTGAAAAACTTGAAGATGATTTTATGAAGGAACCCACGAAGCTGGCGGAGTATGTTCTGGGATTAACTGAGGAACTGCACAAGCTGGGTCTGGAGATGATTAAGGAATCTTTGGAATCAATGAATCAGATGCTCCGTGAAAGTCCTATACGCCTAAAAAACTGGGTGATAGAAGCGCATGATACCAAACAACTGACAACTTCATTGGGTGACGTGCAGTTTCAGAAGACGTTGTTTACCAACCGGAAAACAGGAAAAAGTGAGTATCTTTTAGACAGAATCCTGGGTCTGTCACCGAACGAACGTCTGACGGAGGATGCGGAGGCCAGACTGCTGGAAGAAGCTGTACAGACCTCCTATCGTCGTGGTGGTGAAGAGGTCAGCCTGGAATCAGAAGTAAGTAAGCAGACGGTAAAAAACAAGATTCATCAGCTGGAGTTTCCGAAAAATACAGAGAAACCAACAGAAAAAAAGGTTGTGGAATATCTGTATATTGATGCGGATGAAGACCACGTATCATTGCAGTACAGGGAAAGCAAGGGGGATCTGAAAAAGGACGGAAATAAGCAGAAAAACAACTGCTTGATCACGAAACTCATTTATGTGTATGAGGGTACGGAAAAAGAAGCTCCGCAAAGCAGGAGACATCGTCTGGTGAATCCGTATTATTTCTGTGGCGTCAGTAGCGGAGATGGAAATGAGAAGTTCTGGGATGAGGTATATGAATACATCGACAGCCATTACGATTTGAGCAGAGTAAAAAAAATCTATGTAAATTCAGATGGTGGCGGTTGGATAAAGGCAGGAATCAAGAGGATATCCGGTGCAGTGCATGTGCTTGATGGATACCATTTGGAAAAATACATGACAAAGCTTACCAGTCATATGAAAGCCAGTAGGGAAGAGGCTGTAAGAGAAGTGAGAACAGTGATACGCAGTCAGACCAGAAAGGATTTCGAGGAACTTGTAGACCGGCTGGAAGAATACCCTGAAGCAGGCATTGAACGTATGGAGGAAGCAAGGGAATATATCCTGTCAAACTGGAGTGCAGCGGTGCGGAGGCTAAAGCATAAGGAAGGTGTTGTGGGAAGCAGTACGGAAGGTCATGTGAGTCACGTGCTGTCAAGCAGAATGAGTTCCAGACCAATGGGCTGGAGCGTGAAAGGTGCAACGAAGATGGCACAGCTGAGGGCTTATTATTTTAATGGCGGAGATATGCTGGAACTGGTACGCCATCAGAAAAGAGAATTGCCAAAGGCTGCCGGTGCCGAATATGAGGTGCTCAGCAGTAAACAGATCCTGACATCAGAAAGAAGCAGACACGGCGAATTGGGAAAGTATGTGGAAGCAATCAGCCACAGCATGTCATTGCAGAATAAGAAAGTAATATATTTCAACAGTCATATCTGGGGTTTGTAGGATGCACATGGAATGTGAGAAAGAGGCTTATTCCTCTTAACTATAAAAAGACCGAAAAGTGAATCGCTGTCAAGGCCAAAGCCGCCAGTGGCGGTGCATAGCAGCCTTGACAGAGACTCACTTTCCGGTCAGGAGGATACCTAAGAGGAATAAGCCGGATTATGCCCAGCAAAAAACTGGGCTTGTTTACAGTACCAAAAAGTAGTATAGTAAAACCACAAGTCATTGCCTGATACTTTATCAGAGCATCATAAGTGGATTCTGCACTGTTATTTCCGAAGATAAATTTACGCAGCCGATAGCATTGCTTTTTCTTTACTTTTAAAAAAGGATACTTTATACTAAAGAAAGAGCAATTCATTTACATATTCTGGAAAGAAAAGGGAAACTATGTCAGATTATAATATTATCAATAACAACGATTTCATGATTGAGAAGATCAAGGAGCGACCGATTAATCGAAAGAAGCTGATCCGCAGAACCGTAATAACGGCATCCATGGCAGTAGTATTCGGTCTGGTGGCTTGCTTTACCATATTATTTTTGGAACCCATCATCAGTAATTACCTGTATCCGGAGGAAGAGGCACAGATCATTACCTTCCCGGAGGATGAGGAAGAGATGAAACCGGAGGATATGCTGGAAGAGGAGGTACCGGTGGTGGAGATAACACCCACGGAGCCGGTAAATACCCAGTTGGATCAGGAGCAGGTGGATGAGATACTGGACGCAGTGACCCTGGATAAGAACCATTATATTCAGTTGTATGATGTTATGTCAGATTATGTGAAGGAACTGAATCCGTATATGGTTACGGTAACCGGTGTAAAAGCGGATTATAATTGGTTAGATAACAGCTATGAAAAAACCAGTGATACAACCGGAGTTGTGATTGCAAAAAATAACAAAGATATTTATATACTGACAAATTACAGCTCTATCAAAAGGGCGGATAAGATAGAAGCAGCCTTTTATAACGGGAAAGTGCGGGAGGCAGTTCTGATCGGAAAGCATGTGGAAACCGACATTGCTATATTGGGAATTGATCTGGATGTATATGGAACAGAGGAAGAAATCGAAAGAATCGCAGTGGCGCCGCTGGCAAGAACTTCTTTAAGAGAAGGGAAGCCTCTTGTGGCATTGGGAAGTCCCATGGGTATTACAGGCTCCATCGGATACGGTATCGTGACGGCTACAAAAAAAGAAACCAGTACGGTTGATTTTAATTATAATGTGATAATGACAGATATATACGGAAGCCAGTATTCCGAAGGAGTTCTCTTTAATATGAGCGGAGAAATCGTAGGTATCATTACAACTCCGAAAGCAAATGCGGACATGAAAAATATGATCCATGCAATCTCCATTAGTGATCTGAAGAAGCTGATCACGGTACTTTCTTCCGGAAAGCAGATACCTTATCTGGGCATAAGGGGAACCAGCGTCACAAGAGAGGCTAATAGAGACCTTCAGATTCCATATGGTGCATATATCACAGATGTCATAATGAATTCTCCGGCTATGTTGGCAGGAATTCAAAAAGGTGATATTATAATCGGGATGGGAGAAAGAGGCATAGAAGATTATGATGATTTCGAAAAGGTTATGTATGAGATAAGTTCGGGTCAGGTGGTAACGATTAAACTGATGCGTCAGTCTCAGGATATCTATAAAGAGATGAGTATGGATGTG
>JAZUCP010000022.1:0-2846 GCA_045639165.1 Acetatifactor sp.
GACCTTAAAGATCCTATTCTGGCCGGATAGTACGGAAGGTGTGGAAAGCGAGCAGGTAACAGCACTGAAGGCAGAATTATAGCAGAAAAGAGATAAGGAATAAAAGGAGGCGTCTATGTGGCAATGCAAATATGCAGGCAAATATGCTAAGGAGCCCTTTGATCTGAAATTATTTGTGCTTCATGGTTTGAAGTTGGTAAAATGGGTGCTTTTGAGTGCTTTCATTGGTGCTTTGTGCATTGGTGGAGGGTATTATCTGAAGAATGTGACCTTTGGGGGGCAGATTCCCTATGTTATCACCCACAAGCTGGATGTGGAGTATGCGCTGAATCCGGAGACGGGACTGGATTACTCTTATTACGTGGCTTACACCTGGAATGATTGGATCAAAAGTGATGTGTTTTTTGATGCATCACTTCAGGAAAATTTTCGGGAAATGTCCAGAGAGGAAATAGTTTTATTTTACGAAATGACACTTCCCTCAGATGTAAGGAATCCCTATCTTGTAGTCCGTCATCCGGATTCCCGGAAGGCAGAGGCGCTGGCCGGGGTATTGTTGGCAAGACTGGAAACCTTTGCACAGGAACAAAAAGAAATTAAATCTATTACAGTAATGGATTCATCAGGACCGGAGCTGGAAGTTCGGGATATTCGGACGTTCAGAGCGGTTGTATTAGGTGCGGTACTCGGCACCTTTTTTGCGTTATTTGGATTAGCCTTCCAGTTGATCTTAGGGGAAGGTATTTGGGTGCCGGAAATGTTTACATACCGGTATCAGATCCCGGCAGTGGGATATTTCGATAAAGACGGAAGTGGGTCTAAAGAAATGGAGGCTTCCGTAAAATACTTATTCCAAGGGATGGATCGTGTGGGTATTACTGCGGTGGAGCCGGATTTGGATCTGACCACTGCAAAATCATTTATGACAGGCAAAGATATAGTGTGCCTGCCGTCAGTGTTGCAGGTTCCGGAGAGTCTGGAACATTTAAGAAAAATGGATGGCAATCTTTTGCTGGTTCGTGCAGGTTCCGGTAACGGAAAGGCAATAGAATCTGTCTTGTATTTATGCAGAATGCACGATGTGAAGATTACGGCAGTTGTTTTGATGGATGCAGATCATGAATTGATCAAAAGATATCGCTTTCAATTGTTTGGGAACAAGGAGGAGATCTGATATGAGATTACAGCTTCTTGTAGCGGCTATGCATACGGACGGGCATACTCTGGCAGAGCAGATGCACATGGATAGTGAAGCCATCATTGTCAGTCAGGGTGATCATTATGCATTTGAAGAATTTGAATATAAGGGACATAAAATTAAGTATTTTGCAATGGCAGAAAGAGGTGTGGGTTTAAGCAGAAATACCAGCCTCCTGCGTGCAGATGGGGATATTTGTCTGTTTGCAGATGAGGACATTGTATATGAAGATCGTTATGCAGAATTGGTAATTGCAGAGTTTGAAAAGCATCCGGAAGCAGATATGCTGGTCTTTAACGTACAGGCTGCAGAAGGCAGAGAAACCTATCATACAGATTCCTTTGGCAGAGTCAGATGGTATAATTGCGGAAGATATCCGACCTATAGTTTTGCGGCCAGAACAGAACAATTACATAAGAAGAACATTACCTTTTCACTGTTGTTTGGGGGCGGAGCACCTTATTGTAACGGTGAGGACAGTCTGTTTATTGCAGAATGTATCAAAAAGGGTATGAAAATTTATAAAGTACCGGTGCTGATCGGTAAGGAGAATGGCAGAGAATCCACCTGGTTTAAAGGATACAATCGAAAATTTTTCTTTGACAGAGGCGTTTTGTACAGTCATTTATACGGCAGACTGGCAAAAATAATGGCTTTTCGTTTCGTATACACAAAGAAACGGGAAATGTGTCAGGAGATTAATTGGCAGAATGCATACAAGATTGTATGTGAAGGAATAAAAGAAGGACGGAAAAGATAATGAAACCTTTGTTTAGTATCATTATGGTGACCTTGAATCCGGGAGAGAAGGCCCGGAAGACCATGGAGAGCATTCGTAGACAAAGCTTTACAGATTATCAGGTGGTTGTCAAGGATGGCGGCTCGAAGGATGGCTCCATTGATCAATTAAAAGCCTGGTTAGAAACTGTGCCGGAGATGGCTGCCAGAGTGTTGGTGGTAGAAGAACGGGATACAAGCATCTACGATGGGATGAATCAGGCTGCGCAAAAGGCAAGTGGGGAATATCTGTATTTTCTAAACAGCGGGGATTATTTTGCTCATAACGATTCTCTGAAGGAAATGGCGGAGGGAATTCAGAACCATCTTCAGAATCAGTCCCTGATCTTTTATGGTAATATTTATGATGCGATCAGGGAGCAGGTGGTACCTTCTAACCCAAAGATAGATGATTTTGCGTGTTATCGAAATGTACCCTGTCATCAGGCCTGTGTATACCACCATAGCCTGTTTGCGGAACGGGGATACGAGCCGAAATATAGGGTACGTGGAGATTATGAGCATTTTCTCTGGAGTTATTTTTATAAAAATGCTAAGCCTCAGTACATCCCGGTGACACTGGCGTTGTACGAGGGAGGGGGCTTTTCCGAAACACCCGAAAATCGTAAGCGTTCGGCACAGGAACACAAAGAGATTACAGCACTTTATATGAAAAAAAATCAGCTTTTTAAATATAAGCTGATCATGGTTTTAACATTAGCGCCATTGAGAACCAAAATGGCAGAAAGTCCGGCGTTGGCGGGAATCTATAATTTTGTGAAAAAGATATTGTATCGGAGATAGGAATGTTTGTATATATTACGTTGTTTATCCTGGTAATGGGATTCTCTTTTTTGATAAAAGAGCAGGA
>JAZUCP010000023.1:0-6337 GCA_045639165.1 Acetatifactor sp.
AATTCCAGGCTGCTGACCTCGGCAGGAACATCCTTTTCCTTTAATTTATCCTGAAGTGTAACAATATCCACGGGATAGCCCTTGTCATTCAACTCCACCATGGTCTCAAACAGGATACCATACTGCTTATTGTAAAAATCATCTCCGGTAATCAATTCCGATGCCACCACGATAGCTTCCCTGTCCATGATCATGGAGCCGATTACCGATTGCTCTGCCTCCACACTATGGGGCAGAATACGCTTTAATACATTTTCTTCCATTTGTTCATCCTTTGCCTCTGAAGAATGCCTTGGCATTCTTCCCGAGTGAGATTTAGACTTAGTCTTCTCACTCTGTGACCTTTACAGTGAATTTTCCGGTTACCTGAGGATGCAACTTGATTGCCACTTCATAATTGCCGAATGCCTTGATTGCATCAGCCAGCACCACTTTCTTTTTATCCAGATCCATATTGTGCTGTTTCTTGAATTCTGCAACGATTTCCTTAGAAGATACGGAGCCAAACATTCTGCCGCCTTCTCCTGCTTTTACTTTAATAACTACTTGCTTGGTCTCTAATACCTTAGCCAGATCCTGTGCAGCCTTTAACTGCTCCTGTGCCACCTTTTCTGTGTTAGCCTTCTGCAATTTTAAATCGTTCAAATTCTTAGGGGTTGCTTCCACACCGATTTTCTTAGGAAGGATATAATTTCTTGCATATCCTTCACTAGCTTCGATGATCTCACCCTTTTTACCTAATTTCTTTTCATCCTGTAATAAAATAATCTTCATATTCTGTCATTTCCTTTCTGCTATTTGTCTTTATCACACAGAGTCTTTCCTAGATCTCACCATTCTCCAACATGGTATCTATGGTTTCTTTCAGGATACCGATGGCTTCAATGAGGCCGGTTCCCTCCATCTGGCAGGCTGCAATGGACATATGTCCGCCACCACCCATTTTTTCCATAATGATCTGTACATTTACTTCATCGATGGATCTTGCACTTACATAGATTCTACCCTGATAATCTGTCAGCACAAAGCTGGCTTTAATTCCCTTAATATTCAACAATTCGTTCGCTGCCTGCGCACCTACAATAGTAGGACTTTCCAGATCTTCACCCGTACATACAGAGATTGCAAAGCTCTTTTTGTAGATTTCTGCCTGGCTCACTGCATCCGCTCTTGCCTTGTATTCTGCCGCATCTTCTCTGAAAAGCTTTCTGACACGGGTTACATCCGCGCCGCTTCGTCTTAAGAACGCTGCCGCTTCAAAGGTTCTTACACCGGTTTTACTTGCAAAGTTATTGGTATCGATCATAATTCCTGAATACATACAATCCGCTTCTTCCGAACGAATTTTAATATTATCATGTATGTATTGGAGGATCTCTGATACCATTTCACAGGAGGAGGACGCATATGGTTCTACATAGGACAAAGTTGCGTTCTCAATGGTTTCCGTGCCCTGTCTGTGGTGATCCAGTACTACTACAGACTTACAATATTTTAAAAGCTCCGGACATTCTGTAATAGATGGCTTGTTAACATCCACTACCACCAATACCACATTATTTCCTGCCAGCTCCACTGCGTGCTGGCTGTCCACGATCATGTCGTGATCATATTCCGGATTGTTTTCAAATAATTCCACCAAAGGCTTCACAGAGGTGGTTGCATTATTTAGCACGATATGAGCCTTTCTGCCCAGGGTCTGTGCAATTCGATAAATACCTACCGCCGCACCGAAACTGTCCACATCCGCCATTCTGTGACCCATAACGATAACTTTATCCTTGGCTGTAATGATTTCTCTGAGTGCAAGAGCCTTCACTCTCGCCTTCACACGTGTATTCTTCTCCACCTGCTGGCTCTTACCACCATAATAGGTGATCCGTTCCGGTGTCTTTAATACGGCTTGATCACCGCCTCGTCCCAATGCCAGATCTATGGCGTTACGGGCAAATTCATAATTCTGGGTATAGGAAATACCGTCCAGACCGATACCGATACTCAATGTTACCGCCATTTCATTACCGATATTAACGGTTTTTACTTCCTCCAGAATATCAAATCTCGCCGCCTGGAGCTGTGCAATGGCTTTTTTACGCAGGATCACCAGATATTTATCCTTCTCCAGCTTCTTTACGATACCATCCAGGGCCAGAACGTATTTGTTGATCTTTCGGTCTATTAACGCTACCAAAAGGGAACGTCTTACTTCCTCAACTCCTACCAAAGCTTCATCATAGTTATCCAGATAGATCATTCCCACAGCAAGGGACTGATCATCCACTTCCTTCAGTGCAAAACGAAGAGCTGTTTCATCAAAAAGGTATAACGCGATCAAGAATCCATTATATCCCTTAGCCTCAATCATATCACTGTGTTCAACCATATCCCGCAAAGGAATCTTTTTTAATTTTATTACATATTCTGATCCGTCATAGCTTAGTTCATACTGGGTTTCATCCACACCCGAATCATCCGGAAGTCTATCCCTTGTAATAGTAGGAAACAAGGAAGTAATGGACTTACTGTAGCCTTTGGGCTGATGTACCACTGCTTCAAAAGCCTGATTGGTCCACATAACCTTACCCACATCATCCAACAATGCATAGGGAATATCCAGATCACGCAAAAGCTTTTTCTGAATCTGACCATATTCCGTGGCGAAACTAATCAATTCATTTAAAATCAACGGCTTATTGTAAAAATACAGAATTAAAGTCACCACCAGATAGAGCATGGTAAACAGGGACACGATCAATCCTGCCCTTACATCCAGCAAACTCACCACCACTGCTACTACACCTAACAAAACTCCCAGATATATGGTAAAGTTCAGATATGTCTTAATTCTTCCTTTTAATTTAATATGTTTTTTCATAGAAGCCCCATTTCTAATTGTGGTTTAACCAATACTGTTTCTATTATACCAAATCTTGCGCAAGTATGCCACTACAAGATATGGGAAATCCAAAAGAAAAAGCCCTAAAATACTGCACTTGCAGCATTTTAAGGCTTTCAGCATTACTATTCTCTCTACAGATTAGTCACAAGTATAAGGCATCAATGCAACGTGACGAGCTCTCTTAACTGCAACAGTAAGTGCTCTCTGATGCTTTGCACAAGTACCGGTGATACGACGAGGAAGAATCTTACCTCTTTCAGATACGTATCTTTTTAACTTGTTAGTATCCTTGTAATCGATTACATTATCTTTACCACAGAATACGCAAACTTTCTTTCTTCTGCGCATTCCGCCTTTTTTTCTCATTGGAGAATCGGTTTTCTCAGTTTTATTAAAAGCCATGGTCAATGCCTCCTATTCTTAAAATCTACAATTAGTTAAATGGTAATTCTTCATCAATTCCATCAGGAATATTCATGAAACCATCTCCTGCTCCACTTGGTGCAGGTCTGTTGTAACCACCATTGTATCCATTACTCTGGTAGCCACCTTCGTTACCGGATGACGCATTTTTACTTTCCGCAAATTCCTGCTCTTCTACAACAATATCTGTAGTGTAAACTCTTACACCATCTTTATTGGTATAGCTGCCGGTCTGGATACGTCCAGTAATCGCGATCTTCGTTCCCTTACGGAAATATCTTTCTGCAAATTCTCCTGCTCGTCCAAAAGCAACGCAGTTAATAAAATCTGCTGACTGCTCATTATTATTACTTCTTGCCTGTCTGCGATCTACAGCAAGTGTATATCTGGCAACTGCCATAGGGGCTTCGCCCTGTGAATATCTAACTTCAGGATCCTTTGTCAAACGTCCCATAAGAATAACTTTATTCATAATTTATCTCGCTTTCTATTATGCTTCGTCCTGTCTAACGCATAAGTATCTGATTACATTGTCCATGATTCTGATACGGCTTTCAATTTCTGCAGGAGCAGTAGCTTCAGCCTCGAATCTGATAAAGTAGTAGAAAGCTTCTTTCATCTTCTGAACTTCGTAAGCAAGTCTCTTCTTACCCCATTCATCTACTTCTGTGATGGTACCGCCAAATCTTTCAACGAGAGCCTTGCACTTATCAACTACCTGTGCTCTTTCTTCATCTTCGATCTTAGCGCTAACAACAACGCATAATTCGTACTTGTTCATTAATGTTACCTCCTTTTGGTCTCTGGCCCCCGCCTTACCGGGAGCAAGGATTAATATATCACAATTAGGTATGTTAACATACTTCTATTGTTTTTTCAAGGGTTAATATTGTATTTTTTTCGATACTTTTTGATATTTTCAATCTTTATTGAAGGTTGTCTTTTCCGGAACGCACACCGTATATACTTTATTACAAAATATATCTTCATAGTTACCTTCTTGAAGAATTTGGCGGATCATTTGGGTTTTCACATCTCTTTCAGATGTATCATTTTTCAAATCTCCGAAGTATATGTTTTGATAAATAATCATCGGATACGTTTCCATAGATTTTACATCCGCTGCAAACTCCTCATATGGATATGAATCCAATGATGGCCAGAAATGTCCGATAGCACACTCTATATCCAACATATAATATAAGATAGGGGCCTGGGACCATACAATAGCTTCCGATCCTTCCAGATTATTTTCTTGTATAAATACTGAAATTTCTTCCAAAGCAGAGGCATTTTCTTTTGAAGTAATCATTCCTTTGAATATCTTATTTCCTTCTATTTTTGCACCTGATTTCTCCTTCAACACATTATCTCCAAAAACAAATGCTCCATGAAAAAAGAATGTCTGCATCATTGTGATTCCGATCAACATTCCGCCGACCAAGACCAATGGTGCCGGATTGAATATCCATACTCTGTTTCCCAACCCTTTTATTCCCATTTCTTTACTTTTCTGCCATAACAATTCCATCATGCCCGCCACAATCGGTGCCACCAGATACAAATTATTATAGTTGGAATAAAGCACATTATTACTGCCTAATGGAGTGATTCCTATGATTACCAACACAGTCAATGCATATAATCGCAAATCATAAGAAAGTTTCGGCAACATCAGAAGGCATACCATAATAATTCCTGCCAACATTAACAGATTCGCCCCCCAAACATAAACGGATTCGTATGACGTGTATTTAACATTGAACATCCCCCAGTACCAGTAAAAACGAAGAATCACTACAACGCCTATTATCAATAAAATTTGCATTGCCTGCTTCGTCCACTTCTTTTTCAGGAACCCATACGCTGCCACCCCAACGATAGCTTCTGCGAGAAACCATTTAAACCAGTACCAGTTATCCTTATATGCATAGAATACGGAGGTAAACATAGAAAATGGAGAATAAGCTGTTGCAGTATCTGTCATGGCGAACAGGTTGATAATCATGCTCAAATATGCTCCTCTTCCCCAAATCAGTTCTATTACCAGTATCGTCGGAATCACTATACATAAATATCCAGCCATGCATACAAGTACATCTACCACTAATTGTCTAAAAGTTTTCTTTTTCAATATGGCCGAATAAATTACTACTACAATCAATACTGCTTGTAAAACATTGGGAAATCTTACGAAAAGATTGATCCCTAATGTAACTCCTGCCATAAAAAGCATCCGGCTTTTTTCTTTTCGCAGTCCCATCATCAAAAGAACTGCAGCCACGTCAAATAAATAATAGGACAGATACTGATATAATGTTACCTTCGGTGCCCAGCTAAAGCAAATAGCAATCACTAAACCGGCAAACACAGCATACTTCGAGAAATCCTTTTTCAATATTATGAATAATACTATCGAAATGACTGATAACAGCAATGTACAGTATACATTCACACCCAGCATATAATGTCCGAACGGCAGCCACGTAAAGAACTTTCCTACAATATTCGCTGCCAAAGTAGCCACCATCCATGTTTGGTTCATATTAGGAAACAATTCAAAATTTGCAAGATTGTATCCCTGATCTGTAATATTTATACCGATACAAACATGCAAAAAAGGTAGCAGAAATAAAATCCCACCCAGCAGCCAATCAATTTTACAGATTTTCTTCTTCATCAACTTTTCTCCTTTGGTTGGCATTAAAGTAATCATCAATCAACGATAATTTCTGTTCAATCACGTTTAAATGCAGAATTCTACTCAACCATTTACTCGCCAGTTGGCGTACCCATTCGACCGCACTGCCAACTGCATACACACAAAAGACTACCCCTATAAAATGTGGAATAAACCATTTCGTATGATAAACTTCAGGCACCTTCCAAAAATCACCCCAAAGATGTCTGAGCAGTATATGTTCGTGTAATAAATACACGCCAAATGTTAAACCGGCCAATTTATTAATTATTCTTCCAACCTTTAATGACCTAATTCTAATATTTCGAAAAGCC
>JAZUCP010000024.1:0-3332 GCA_045639165.1 Acetatifactor sp.
GCAGGAGAGCAGTATATTATTGAGCAGTTGAAGAAGACCAAGACACCCATTATCTTGGTTATTAATAAGGTAGATAAGGTGAAGAAGGAAGAGATCCTGGAGTACATCGATACATATCGCAAGGAGTTGGATTTTGCGGAGATCGTACCCGTATCTGCCTTAAAGGGGGATAATTGTGATACCTTGATCTCCTGTATTTTAAAGTATCTGCCCTATGGTCCCGCATTTTATGATGAGGATACCATTACAGATCAGCCCATGCGTCAGATCGTGGCAGAGTTGATTCGCGAGAAGGCCCTCAGATGTTTGGATGAAGAGATTCCCCATGGTGTGGCGGTGAGCATCGACAGTATGAAGTATCGCAGGGATATCTGTGATATTGATGCCACCATTGTGTGTGAGAGGGATTCACACAAGGGTATCATTATAGGTAAGGGCGGCAGTATGTTAAAGAAGATCGGCTCTACAGCCAGACCGGACATTGAGGACCTTTTGGAGATGCAGGTGAATCTGCAGCTTTGGGTAAAGGTAAAGAAGGACTGGAGAGACAGTGATTTTCTACTGAAGAATTTCGGATACAATCCTACAGATGCCAAATAACTTGGTCAAAGACGGAGAGATGACGTGCAGGATTTTATTTATGTAACGGGAATGATTATTAAGCAGGCGCCTGTCGGGGAATATGACAGGCGTATCTGTTTGTTAACCACAGATCGTGGGAAGATATCTGCTTTTGTAAAGGGGTGCCGTAAGAGCGGCAGCCGGCTGGCCGGTGCAGCCAATCCCTTTTCCTTTGGGGTGTTTAAGCTCTACGAGGGCAAAAGCTCCTACACCGTAGCCGAGGCGGATATTAGGAATTATTTTGAAGAGCTGCGTAAGGACTATGTGGCGGCTTATTATGGGATGTATTTTGCGGAGATCGCGGATTACTATACCAGAGAAAATAATGATGAGCGGGAGATGATGAAGCTTCTGTACCAGTCCCTGCGGGCACTGTGTGTGGAGTCCATCCCCAATCCCTTGGTGCGGTATATTTTTGAGATCAAGAGTATTGTGATCAATGGTGAATTTCCGGGAGTGCCGGAAGGCTGGCCACTTCAGGAATCCACCCGCTATGCGGTGAATTTTATTGCAGAGAGTCCGGTGGAGAAGCTCTTTACTTTTGCAGTCAGTGCTGAGGTGTTAGAAGAGCTTGGACAGCTTTCCGCACATTTTTGCAATAAGGCTTTTGACAGGGCGTTCAAGAGTTTGGAAGTGTTAGAGGGGCTGGTGTGAGCTTCTATTGAAAAATATGCAAACTCTGTATTGAAAAATCTTGCTTTCTCATATATAATAGAAAAATCATGGGTTAGTATAATTTTTTGAAAGGATTAAAATGAGAAGACACGCAAAATACTTGACAACAATTTTAATACTTACTGTATTCATGATTTTATCCCTGTGTGGATGTGGGGAGCAGGAAGAGATTCCGGTGACAGAGCCTACATTGGAGATTACGGCAGAGGGAGAGCTGATTGCTTATCTGGTGGAAGATTTTGACAAGGAGTATTACGATCTGGCTGAGTTGGATGCTATGGTAAGGCAGGAAGTGGCTGAGTTTGTAAAAGAGCAGGCACTTGTGACGGAGAACGGCAAGCAGGGCATGAGCGTGGAGACGGTTTCCATGGCTGCAGACGGCAGTGCCAAGGTCGTTGTAGGTCTGCGATTCGCAGGGACGGATATCTATGAGATGTACTTTGAGAGAGGGATCTTTTACGGGACGGTGGCTGAGGCGCAAGAAGCCGGATATGGGCTTAGTGCAGCCCTTGTCAGTGTGAAGGATGGAGAGATTTTCACGGAAGAGTCGTCAAAGAAACATGCCAGACGCAAGATTCTGATAACAGAAGATCCGGTCATAATCAGATGCCCCAAGGAAGTACTTTATATAGGCACGAATACAAGCCTTACGGAAGAGGGATTTGTAGACGGTACACATAGTGAAGGTTTGAACTTAATAATAATGAAATAACATAATCAAAAGCTGTTAAACGGCGGAAAGAGGACATTATGGAAAAAACAATGGAAAAAATCGTAGCATTGGCGAAGGCGAGAGGATTTGTATATCCCGGTTCTGAAATCTATGGTGGATTAGCAAATACATGGGACTATGGTAACCTGGGTGTAGAACTGAAAAACAATGTAAAAAAAGCATGGTGGCAGAAGTTTGTACAGGAAAATCCTTACAATGTAGGTGTTGACTGTGCCATCCTTATGAACCCTCAGACTTGGGTTGCAAGTGGACATCTGGGCGGATTCTCAGATCCTTTGATGGACTGTAAGGAATGTCATGAACGTTTCCGTGCAGATAAGCTGATCGAAGATTATTGTGCAGAAAATGGTATCACACTGGAAGAAAGCGTTGATGCTTGGAGCAATGACCAGATGAAGGCATTTGTGGAAGAAAAGAACATTGCATGTCCTACCTGTGGCAAGCATAACTTTACTGATATCCGTCAGTTCAATCTGATGTTTAAGACCTTCCAGGGTGTAACAGAAGATGCGAAGAATACTGTATATTTAAGACCTGAAACAGCACAGGGTATTTTTGTTAACTTTAAGAACGTACAGAGAACCTCCCGTAAGAAAGTACCTTTCGGTATTTGTCAGATCGGTAAGTCCTTCCGTAATGAGATCACACCGGGTAACTTCACTTTCCGTACTAGAGAGTTCGAACAGATGGAATTGGAATTCTTCTGTGAGCCTGGTACAGACCTTGAGTGGTTCCAGTACTGGAGAAGCTTCTGCCACAACTGGCTCCTTTCTCTTGGTATGAAGGACGAAGAATTACGTCTTCGTGACCACAGCCCTGAAGAATTAAGTTACTACAGCAAGGCTACCACAGACTTCGAATTTTTATTCCCATTCGGCTGGGGCGAGCTTTGGGGTATTGCTGACAGAACAGATTACGATTTGACACAGCATCAGAATGTATCAGGCGAAGATATGTCTTACTTTGATGATGAAAAGAAGGAAAGATATGTTCCTTATGTAGTAGAGCCTTCTCTGGGTGCTGACCGTGTTGTTTTAGCATTCCTTTGCGCTGCTTACGATGAAGAAGAGCTGGAAGGCGGCGATGTACGTACCGTACTTCATTTCCATCCTGCACTTGCACCTGTTAAGATCGGTGTGCTTCCTCTCAGCAAGAAGTTAAACGAAGGAGCAGAAAAGATTTATGCACAGCTTTGCAAGAAGTATAACTGCGAATACGATGACAGAGGAAATATCGGTAAGAGATATCGTCGTCAGGACGAAATCGGTACTCCTTTCTGCGTAACATATGACTTTGAATCTGA
>JAZUCP010000025.1:0-4580 GCA_045639165.1 Acetatifactor sp.
GCCAATTTGTCCATTTTAAAAAATAATAAAGCAAAGGCGGTGCGGTTTTCTACGCTGGAAGCGATCTGTAAAGCCTTGGATTGCCAGCCCGGCGATATCCTGGAATACCTGCCGAACGAAGAGTAGACGCGGATCAATGCAGAACGCGGAGTGAGTTTTGGAGAAAGGGAGGAATAAGATGCAGGAAGAATTACGAAAAGATGGTGAGATAAAGCAGGCGGAAGTCGTAAAAAAAGAGAGCAGGATCATGCAAAGTCAGTATGGTTTCTTCGGTCTGGTTACATTTGTCTATGCAATGATTTGCGTATTTTGTACTTACAAGAATCCATCGGGAATTTTGTTTCCGATATTTATAGCGGTTACACTGATATATATGGGGGTGGCAATGGAAAAGCTGGGACGCCCCTTACAAAAAAATAGTCTCTTCTATTTGATCAGTATCATGCTTTTAGGTGTGTCAACCTTCTGTACGGACGATGGCCGTATTATCGGTTTGAATAAGGTGTTCATTTTTATGTTAGCGATCATCCTTCTGCTTCATCAATTTTGTGATACCTCTAAATGGCAGTTAGGGAAGCATCTGACCGGTATCCTGCAGTTGATATTTGGAAGCCTGGGAGAGGTAGGGCGCCCTTTTGGAGATGGACTGAAATATTGTAAAGAGAAGAATAAGGTTGTCAGTAAAAACGTGGCGGCAGTTTTGATCGGCATCGGTGTGGCATTTCCTCTTTTATGGATTGTGTCCATGTTATTGGCAGACGCGGATGCGGTGTTTGGAAAGCTGTTAGACACTGTGCTGGATCGGATACGTTTTGGTGATACCTTTGGTGAGGCGCTAGGAATTTTTTTTAGGATTCTGGCATTTTTTGTGATGGTGTATGCTTGGTTGTCCTATCTGAGCGGTGAACATATTAAGAGTGAGGCCAAGGAGCATCGTAGGGGTGAACCTATCATCGCCATGACGGTAACCGGTATCCTTTCCGCAGTATATCTGTTGTTTTGCGGAATTCAAGTGGTTTATTTGTTTTTCGGCAGCGGAAATTTGCCGGATGGGTATACTTATGCAGGTTACGCCAGAGAGGGATTTTTCCAGCTATTGGCGGTCAGTATCCTGAATCTTGTGATTGTACTGGTAGCTTTGTATTTGTTTGCAGAGCATAAGGTGTTAAAAGGAATCCTTACAGTGATGTCCCTTTGTACCTTTGTGATGATTTTGTCCAGTGCAGTGCGTATGATCATGTATATCCGATACTATTATCTGACTTTTCAGAGAGTGCTTGTTCTGTGGGCATTGGTGGTGCTGTTTGTATTATTTGTAGGTGTAATTCTGAATATATACCGGAAAGAATTTGATCTCTTCCGTTATGGGGTGATGGTAGTGACGGTTTTATACCTGACCTTTTCCTTCAGTCATCCGGATTATTATATTGCAAGAGTGAATCTATCCAATGCTTATTGTGAAGGTATGGAGCATCCCAGTCCGGAGGCCGGTGATTTCTTCCAAAGCAATGATTTTTATAAAGATTTTTGGTATTTGAGAAATATGTGTGCGGATGCCGCACCGGCATTGATTTCTTATGCAGAAGAGCGAGGAAAGGAGAATATGCCTGCTAATGAGAAAACGCATATTGATGATTATCTGAAACGAATGGAAAAAGAGGTAGAAAAAGGCTCTTGGAAAACTTTTAATATTTCTAGATATATTATGAAAAAAAGAGTGGAAGATTTTTAGTAAAGCTCAGTGGATGTGTGAAGATCCCCCGGGTGGTTATTGGTATAACTGCCGGGGGATTGTTATAATGAGGTGCAGTTTAATGTAATCTATGGGAAGTTTTGGGGAGTGGTCAGACGAAAATAGAAAAATAAAGGGTTTCGTATGCCTGAAAACGAGGAAGATATGTGGATTGGTAGGACGAAAGTGGGAAAAATGTGAGTTTCATATGACTGAAGTAGTGAAAAGCACCGAATTTAGTCAGACGAAAGGGTATCCATTCCGCCAGGAACTGGCGATCTGGCCCCATGCTTCCTTTTATAAAAATGGTATTGTCCTGGCAAAGCTGTCCCATAACCATGGATATTCCGACACCATGGAATTCTGCCCCTTTGATGTATATGATTATGATGAAACATCCGATACCTACCATAAAATCTGGAGTGTAGATGGCTGGGAGAAACGGTTGAGGGAAACGGACTACGATGGAATTGATTTCCCTAAGGATATTGATCTGGACGGAGATGGCATGGTTTATCGCATTCGAAATGAGGCAACCGGAGAGCTGCTACTAAAGGACAAAGCGGAGTATGAAAGTTGGCTTGAGGAGCTTACAAAGGATTCTGAGGAAATGAAAATTGCTTGGAGTGAGATTCCCTATGTCCTCAAAATACTTATTCGCACGATAGAAGTGTTAAAGTGCATATATTTATACTGGATTTTTTTGTGTAAATGTTTTAGAATAAAATTATCTTATAAATGCATTGCATGGAATGATATCAAACATAAGAAAACTTGGATCGACTGAAAGGAGAACACAAATGAAAGTAATTATTGGAATTGCAGCAGTTGTTATTTTATTTATTGTTATCGTCTTGATCGGTTACGTGAAATCACCACCGGATACCGCTTATATGATTTCCGGTTTTCGTAAGCCGCGTATTCTGATCGGCAGAGCAGGTGTTAGGATTCCTTTTCTGGAGCGTCTGGATAAACTGTCTTTGAAGATGTTTTCCGTAGATGTAAAAACCACGGATTATGTACCCAATGCGGAGTACATCAACGTAAAAGTGGATGCTACGGTTAAGATCCGTATCGGTCAGAGCGAGGAAATGATGGCCTTGGCATCTAAGTTCTTCCTGAATGAGAGTGAAGATATGATCATTCGTCGTGTGCAGGATACTTTGGAAGGTAATATGCGTGAAATCGTAGGTCAGATGAGATTAGAAGAGATGGTTACTGACCGTAAAGCTTTCGGAGAGCGTGTACAGGAGAATGCAATTCCCGACCTTATGAAAATGGGTCTGGAGATGATCTCCTTTAACGTACAGTCCTTCTCAGATCAGAACAATGTGATTGAAGACTTAGGTATTGATAATATTTCTCAGATTAAAAAGGGTGCAGCGGTAGCAAAAGCTCAGGCTGACAGAGATATTGCCATTGCTCAGGCTCAGGCTGCGAAAGAAGCAAATGATGCTAAGGTGCAGTCCGAAATGGAAATAGCGGAAAAGCAGACTTCGCTGGCAATCCGTCAGGCGGAATTAAAGAGACAGTCCGATGTGAAGAAAGCGGAGGCGGATGCTGCATATTCTATTCAGGAGCAGGAACAGAGAAAGACCATTGAAATTACTTCTGCAAATGCAGATATTGCACGTGCGGAACGTACAGCAGAATTGAAGGCGAAGGAAGTTGATGTAACCAAGCAGACCTTGGATGCGGAGATTCGTGCAAAGGCGGATGCGCAGCGATATGCGGCAGAGCAGGAAGCAGAAGCTGAATTGTTCAGACGTACCAAAGAGGCGGAAGCGAAGATGATTGAACGCCAGAGAGAAGCGGAAGGTATCAGAGCAGTGGGTGAAGCGGAAGCAGAAGCCATTCGTCTGAAGGCTTTGGCGGAAGCAGAAGGTATCGACAAGAAGGCGGAGGCGATGAAGAAATACGGTGAAGCTGCAGTGATCGAGATGATCATGGCTGCACTTCCTGAGATTGCCAAGAATGTGGCTGAGCCTCTCAGTAAGGTGGATAAGATTACTATGTACGGGGAAGGCAACAGTGCTAAGCTTTTAAGCGATATCGTGAACGGTACCACACAGGTAACGGAAGGCATCAGTGCCGGAATGGGTATTGATATTAAGAGTTTGATCATGGGTGCTCTGGGAGCGAAGATGGCAGGAGAAAATACAGCCCCGGTAGTTGTGGTAAATGCAGGTAAGGAAGAAGCGGTAGAAGAAACCACGAATGAGTAAATTATGTATTCAAGAGTTTATGTAGAAATCACCAATATTTGTAATATGCACTGTTCTTTTTGTCACGGTCATGGAAGAACTCTTCGTAGAATGAACTACGGAGAGTTTCTCCATATCCTGGAGCAATTGTCAGGGCAGACCAAATATATTTATTATCATCTTATGGGGGAACCGCTGACGCTTCCACAGCTTTGTACCTTTATCAAGGCGGCTTGCCGGAGAGATTTTCAATCCGTAATTACTACCAATGGGACGCTGCTTGGCTTGCGGGGAGCGGAGTTGCTTAATTCCGGTGTCTATAAAGTCAATATATCCATCCATAGTTTTGAGGGGGAAGAGGAAAAGAATTTTGAAAACTATATGGAGCAGGTGACGGCGTTTGCGGATGCTGCATCCCGAAAGGGGATTATCGTGGTACTCAGGTTGTGGAATCGGGGATATGATGAGGGACGTAATGACAAGATCCTTTCCTATCTTAAGAATAGACTGCCCGGAGAGTGGGCAGAGAATACAAAAGGAATCCGTATCCGCAAGAAGCTTCATTTGGAATGGGGTGATCGGTTTGAATGGCCGGATAAAGAGGCGAAAGATTACGGGGATCGTGTATTTTGTTATGGTTTAAG
>JAZUCP010000026.1:0-4062 GCA_045639165.1 Acetatifactor sp.
CTTAGCCATCATTTCCTTACAGTAATCAAGCTTTTCATCGTCAACTAAAGAGTTACCGATTTCTTTGCCCTGAGCCTTTAAGAAGGTGTAAGCCATACCACCACCGATGATAAGGGTATCACACTTCTCAAGAAGGTTAGAAATAACATTTAACTTATCAGCAACCTTTGCACCACCGAGGATTGCAACGAAAGGTCTTACAGGATTTTCTACAGTATTGCCGAGGAAATCGATTTCTTTCTGCATCAGGTAACCAACAACATTGGAACCACCCTTAGCAGAGATGAACTTGGTAACGCCTTCAACAGAAGCATGTGCTCTGTGAGAAGAACCAAATGCGTCACATACATAATCATCAGCAAGTTCAGCTAATTCCTTACTGAATTCTTCACCATTCTTGGTTTCTTCTTTTCCACGGAAACGAGTATTCTGAAGCAATACTACATCACCTTCCTGCATAGCTGCCACAGCAGCAGTTGCAGCTTCACCGGTAACATTGTAATCTGCTACGAAAACAACTTCCTTGCCAAGCTTTTCAGAAAGTCTCTTAGCAACAGGAGCCAAAGATTCCTTCTCATTGGGACCTTCTTTTACTTTTCCCAAATGAGAGCAAATGATTACCTTGCCGCCGTCATTGATTAATTTTTTAATTGTAGGAAGAGCTGCTACGATACGTGTTTCGTCAGTGATTTCACCATTCTTAAGTGGAACGTTGAAGTCGCATCTAACGAGTACTCTTCTGCTTTTTACGTTGATATCATCAACTGATTTCTTGTTTAAGCCCATTGTTATGACCTCCATATAATTTATTTTGACTCTGCTGGTACGCAGAAAAGAAAGGGTCCGGTCCATAAGACCGGACCCTTAGTAGGTCTTTGTTTAGATTAACGATTAAGCTAACTCTGCAAAGTACTTGATAGTACGAACCATCTGAGAGGTGTAGCTGTTTTCGTTGTCATACCAAGAAACAACCTGTACCTGAGTATTGCCATCTTCCATAGGAGCTACCATAGTCTGAGTAGCATCAAAGATAGAACCATAGGTAGAACCAATGATATCAGAAGATACGATTTCGTCAGTGTTGTAAGCGAAGCTTTCAGTAGCTGCTGCCTTCATAGCTGCGTTGATATCATCCTTGGTTACTTTACCCTTAACAACTGCTACTAAGATAGTAGTAGAACCTGTAGGGGTAGGAACACGCTGTGCAGAAC
This sequence comes from Acetatifactor sp., assembly GCA_045639165.1. Classification (GTDB taxonomy): domain Bacteria; phylum Bacillota; class Clostridia; order Lachnospirales; family Lachnospiraceae; genus Acetatifactor. The sequence goes on from JAZUCP010000026.1 coordinate 1,212, forward strand.
CGATCAGCTTTCCGTTTAATTCAGGAATTACAAGACCGATAGCCTTAGCTGCACCAGTAGAGTTAGGAACGATGTTCTGAGCGCCTGCACGGCTTCTTCTCTTGTCGCCCTTTCTCTGTGGACCATCAAGGATCATCTGATCACCGGTGTAAGCATGAACGGTTGTCATGATACCTGACATAATAGGAGCCAGATCGTTCAATGCCTTAGCCATAGGTGCTAAACAGTTTGTTGTACAAGAAGCTGCAGAGATAACGTTATCTTCAGCCTTTAATGTTTCATGGTTTACATTGTAAACGATGGTAGGAAGGTCATTTCCTGCAGGTGCAGAAATAACTACCTTCTTAGCGCCAGCCTGGATGTGAGCTTCTGCTTTTGCCTTAGAGGTATAGAAACCTGTACACTCTAATACTACATCTACGTCTAATTCTCCCCAAGGAAGTTCAGCTGCGTTAGCCTTAGCGTAGATAGTGATTGTCTTACCGTTAACAGTAATGGAATCTTCACCGTATGCTACAGTATCAGCGTATTTGTACTTACCCTGTGCTGTATCATATTTTAATAAGTGAGCAAGCATTTCAGGACTTGTTAAGTCGTTGATTGCTACTACTTCATATCCTTCTGCATCGAACATCTGTCTGAATGCAAGACGACCAATACGGCCGAAACCATTAATTGCTACTCTTACTGCCATTTTAGTTTCCTCCTAAAATTAAATAAATATATTTTTCTTGACAACCTTTGGAAGATCGTCAAAATTTTATCAGCATACCTATTGTACCCAATTCTTATCAAGAATTCAAGATATATTTTTAAAAATTTGATTTTTTGTATATTATGCTATATACTGTTATCAAAATATAGCCCTAGGAGGATTATTATGCCAATTACTGCCGACTGTCATCTGCATACTTCCTTTTCTGGAGATTCCAAAACCCCTATGGAAACCATGATTTTAAAAGGAATCGATCTGGGATTGACCCATATGTGTTTTACGGAGCATCAGGATTTTGAATTCCCCATCACGGAAGAAACACCTGAAGGCTTTTTTGATCTGAATACAGATGCATATCTTTATGATCTTATCCGCTATCGTGAAAAATACAAGGACAAGATCAAGATTCTTTTCGGTGTTGAACTGGGGCTTCAGCCTCATTTAACCAGAAAGATCTCTGCTTTTGCCAAAAGCTATGATTTTGATTTTATCATCGGTTCCACACATGTATGCAATGGTATCGATCCTTACTGTCCTGCATTTTATGAAGGAAAAACCGAAGAACAGGCCTATGGTGAATACTTCCAGAGCATCATTGACAACACAAAGAAGTTTTCCAATTTTGATGTATACGGTCATCTTGATTACGTAGTCCGCTACGGCCCTAACCGGGATCGGGATCATTCCTATGCAAAATACCAGGACTACTTCGATACCATGTTAAAGCTTCTGATCGAAAACGGAAAAGGCATCGAAGTTAATACCGGAGGTGTCAAGAAGGGCCTGCGCGAGCTACACCCCATCACAGACGTAATCAAGCGTTACCGAGAGCTGGGGGGCGAGATCATCACCATCGGTTCTGACTCTCATGAAGACATCCATATTGCGGATGCATTCCCTAGAGCAGCAGAAATTTTAAAATACTGCGGTTTCAAATATTACACTGTATTCGAAAAAAGAACCCCTGAATTCTTCAGGATTTAATACAACAAAATCAATCAGTTTCACAAGCAGGTTTGTGAAATGCAGGAGAGAGGAAAATATGTACATTAATGCGGGGTATTTTACGAACGAAGATATTGATACAGAAGATTACAACCAACCGTTAGTTGTAAACAGCTGCGGTATTTACAGACCCATACATCGAGAAACCATGCGTACCACAAGACCGAATGGACGAAAGGATTATCAGCTATTGTATGTAGCATCGGGAAAGGCATATTTTCACGATACCATAAATGAACAAGATAAAATTCTGACTGCACCGGCCGGCAGTTTGATGCTTTACCGCCCCTATCAGGTGCAGCTTTATGAATATTTTTTAAAGGACAGTCCTGAGGTCTGCTGGGTCCACTTTACCGGCAGTGAAGCAGATCTTCTCCTTAACAAAATGGGCTTTGAAAAAACACCCTTGCTCTTCTGCGATGTGCTCAATGAATATCGGGAACTGTTTCAGCAGATGATTCAGGAGCTTCACCTGAAACGACCTTGTTTTGAAGAAATATTGCCCCTTTACCTTCGTCAGCTTTTTGCGCTGATCCAAAGGAATTGTCTGGAGACAACATCCACCAAATTTCGTCCTTCCCCGGAAGTTACCGCAGCCATTCATTATTTTAATGAGTCCTTTTCTACAGACATTTCCATTGAGGAATATGCTAAAAGGCATCATATGGGAGCTTGCTGGTTTATCCGCAGTTTCAAACAATACACCGGACTTACACCACTGCAGTACATCACCTCCATCCGGATCAACAAAGCAAAAGAATTGCTGCAGGTATCCAATTATTCCATACAGGAGATCGCAGGTATCGTAGGATATCAGGACCCCCTGTATTTCAGTCGTATTTTTAAGAAGCAGACGGGACATGCACCCTCTAAATTTCAGGGCGGTTTTAATTGATACCATCCTTCACAATACTCTTATATTAGAGAATGGTTCCGCCCCCCAGCACATATTCACCATCATAAAACACAACAGCCTGTCCGGGAGTCGCAGCCCGTACGGGCTGTTCAAAGGTACAAAGCACCTTGCCGTCTCCTATATCTTCCAGCATACAATATTCACCCTTATGATTGTATCGGATCTTAGCAAGAGCCCGACGTGGTTCCTTTAAATCCGCCATAGCCATGTAATTC
>JAZUCP010000027.1:0-4234 GCA_045639165.1 Acetatifactor sp.
GTAATGATCACATCTGTGATCTCTTCCGGATCATATCCAAAAGACTGAAGTACATCAACCGGTCTTTTATAATTTACCATTTCAAATCCGGGCATGGTATCACACCCTGCATCTACTAAGATACGTTGTTGCCCCATGATCAGCAAATAAATCACAAATGTAATGGGCATCCTTTTATCGGATCGGCCGCCCTGGAAGACGGCCGATTCCGGCAACGTGGACTCTGCATATTTTATTGCTAATATTTTCATGCCTGATGTCGTATTTTCCATCACGCTGCATCCCCCACTTTTTATTTATTTTACTGTCAGCACAATCTTACCAGCACTCTTTCCGGACTGCATCAAATCCTGTGCCTCTTCTGCCTGTGTAATTGGATATACTTTAAAGATCGTAGGGCGAACCTCACCGCTTTCCACCTTTGGCCAGATCAATTCCACCATATCTGAAAGCAACTTTTTCTTCTGAAGTGGAGTACGACTTCTCAAATTGGTTCCGATCAGACTGGTTCTGCGTACATACATGCTTCTTAAGTCAACGTTGGTGGGATCACCTGCAAGTGTTGCGATCATAATCCAGCGACCATCAAAATTCATATACGGCATGCATTTACCTACAGTATCTCCACCCAGACAATCTACAGTAATATCCACCGGTGTACCGGCTTCTAATTCTCTCTTCATCACATCTACCAGATTTTCTCTGGATGTATTCACTACATAATCTGCCTTCAGATGCTTGATCGCTTCTTCCTGCTCATCGTTTAATACGGTAGTGATTACTCGTACACCAAAGGACTTTGCCATAGGAATGATCACACTTGCCAGACCACTGGCACCTGCTGTGATAAGAAGTGTTTCTCCTGCTTTCAAGCCACCTTCCATAAACAAGAACAAATATGCCGCCCCATAGACCTCCGGCAATGCCGCAGCTTCTATCATGGACAGCCCCTTAGGAACCGGCATTAACATACCTTCCGGTACAGCCACATACTCTGCATATCCGCCGCTTCCCAGCAATGCACACACCTTGTCACCTACATGCCATTTTCCTTCTTCTTCCACCTTCTTACCTACTGCTTTGATCTCTCCTGCAGCTTCCAGTCCAAACCAATCCGGCCATCCCGGTGGTGGTGGATACTGTCCTGCCCTCTGTAACAGATCTGCTCTATTCAGGGCAGCCGCTTCAACCTCCAATAACACTTCATCTTCTTTAATCTGTGGATCCGGTACTTCTGTCCAATGCAGATGACCATCCGCTCCATTTAATACTGCACGCATGTAATTTCCTCCCTTAATCTACTATGTTGTTTCTTCTTGGAAATCATGATAGGAATCAATTCCCATCACTTGTATTTTAAACTTTTTTATGATATATTTACATGGATAATATTGAAAGAAACATGTAAAAAAAGGAATTCTATTATGTCTATCCATATCAATTTAGGTACCACACATTATGTTATGGCTGCCAATTCACATTATTATAAACAGCCCACCGATGAACGATATATCGACAGAACCCTTCCCCACCATGACTTGATCTATCTGGTAGACGGAAGCTGGTCCATTACAGAAAATGAACAGGATTACCCCCTAAAAAAAGACGACGTCCTTCTGCTTTCCGCCGGACGCCACCATTATACTCGTCTGCCCTGTGCACCTAAGACAAAGACCTTCTGCATTCATGTTTCCTGCCACCCTAAAGATTTAGAAGGCCTGAAGGATTCTATTCAGCTTCCAACGCTGATCCACGCCCATAAGAACCCTAAAATCAAGCAATACTTCAGCGAGATCACCACAGCCTTCTGGCAGAATAAAGATTATAAAGAGAAACAAATGTCCGCCCTTTTGGATCTGCTATTCCTGGAGCTCCTGGCACTGACCAAGTCTGAACAGTACCCTAATATTGATCTGGCGGAACAGGCCATCGAGATCGTTTCCAGCACTCCACACAGTCATTATACCAGCAAGGACATTGCTGATATGCTCTATGTCAGCACGAAGACCCTTGATAAAGCCATGTATCAAAAGGTCAATATGTCCTTCCATGCCTATCAAAAGGAGCGTAAACTAGAAATGGTAGCTTCCCTTTTGGAGACCGAACCCGACCTGCATCTTCGGGAGATCGCAAGCATGCTGGGATTCTACGATGAATTCCACTTAAGCAAAGCCTTTAAACAAAAATATAATGTATCACCTAAAATGTATCGGCAGAATGTGCTTGCAGAGGGAAGGTAAAACTTTCAACTTTCCCTCTGTTGTTTTTGTTTTAATACTATATTGAGCTTTTCTGTATTCCTCTTGATTATGGAATAAATGATCGCCCAAATCACTAAATAGCCAAAAACAAAAATACCGGTGAAAACTAAGATTGGAGTTACGCCCCATTCCAGCCAATCGTTGAGCAGATAAGTTCCTAAATAACTGATGTATAAAATACCGCCATGAATTAAAATTGCCACCATCAGAGGCAACTGTTGCATTTGATAGATCACATTCATGCCACCCGCAATAAAGGCAAGTACGGATAATGAAAATATCCCAAGGCAGACCTGATTTACAGTCAGAGTTTCTACGGCTGCTTGATGCTGCAAAATCAGATAAAGAAACGCTAAAACGATGGGACCAAATCCGCATGCACTCAAGCCACGGCGAATAAATTCCAAAACAATCTTTTTCATATCCCTTCATACCTCCTTCTAATCTCCGCAAAACAGCGTCTGGAAACATATTCTCGATAGCCACACCTAAACACGGCATCTACACCGCCGCTGAACGCTACATCAAACCGAAGAATACGATGTTCATTGGCAAGGGTAGATTTGTTAATGCGGATAAAATAAGAGGGCAAAACCCCTTCTAAATCACGAAGCCTGTCTTGGATTCGATATTCATTACCATCGGTATCAATGGCAATTACTTTTCTGCCAAGAATGGTAATACACTCTATTTCCCCGAATGCCAGCTTTCGCATTTCATCATCCCTGTACCCCATAATGCTGTCCGCACCGGAAAAACTGCAAACAAGATTTTCTATCTGCTGTGTCAAAGAGGAAGGTGTATGAACGATCGCAATGATTTCTTCTTCTACATTTTTGTCGATAATGAGTTTGTATTTCATGTTCTCAAATCCTTACTGTTTTTTCATCTGCCGGAGGAAACAGCACACAGCAGCCACTGTTGCAAATACACAGTACAAAAGAATCGGCAGAATGTGTGCTGCTGCAACCTCAAAATCTCCGCCACATAACGCTTTTTCCATTTCTACCGCATGAACAAAGGGGAGTGCATTGGCTAATTTCTCAAAAAAACCTCCCACAAGCTTCAAATCAAACCACACGCCAGAAAGCCAAGCAGACAGATTGGTAAGCAATGCACCGCAAATGCCGCCAACCTGCTTCACACCAAAAATACTGCCACACAAAAGTCCCAATGCAATATTGAAAATAGCCATAGGAATGATTCCAATAATAGCATATACAATATTTACGCTGACAGTTAAGCCCAAAGGAATCGCAAACAGATAGCAGATAACTGTCTGTCCAAAGGCGATAGGCAAAAGTGGAAGCATATACCCTATGATAAAGTCAAATCCTGTAAGGGGTGTGGTGTACAATCTCTGTAAAAGGGCACTTTCCCGATCTTTGGCAATTAGCGTTGCGGAAAAAAGTGTCATGAACGACAATCCGAATACGGTAATGCCCGGAGCGAGCGTGTCGATTTCAAACAAACTCACCGGAATATTGGCCTGCATCGCACTTAGAAGCAACAATAAGACCAAAGGAAACCCCAAACCAAAACCAAGATTGATTGGATCACGCAAAATCTCTTTTGTACATCTTTTTGCAAACGTCATCATTCTCATACCGCCCCCTCCTTCACAATAGAAACGAAGGCTGCTTCAAAATCCTTTGTTCCGGCTTTTTCTTTCAATTCTTCTACCGTTCCTACCGCAAGAAGACTGCCGCTCTTCATAATACCAATGCGATCAGAAAGTGCCTCTGCTTCCTCCATATAATGTGTCGTCAGGATAATCGTTATCTTGCCTTTCAAAGAGCGAATCACTTCCCATAGGTCGTGCCTTGCAAGGACATCCAATCCAAGAGTCGGTTCATCCAGAAATAGAATCTTGGGCTCGCTAATCAGTGCCATTGCAATGCTGACACGGCGTTGTAGGCCACCGGATAATTTTCCGGCTTTTCTCTTTAAAACATCATCCAGATTAAATTGCC
>JAZUCP010000028.1:0-2899 GCA_045639165.1 Acetatifactor sp.
TACAGCTTGTCCAGGGACTCACTTATTCGCTCCTTTCGGATCTGCTCCTTTACGAACCTCTGGATTCTATGTACATAGCTTTCATAGATATCCGGATACTCCTGACTATGCTCTGCCACATAACGGTATAGATAGGCTCCATGTGCATCATCCAGATTGCTCTGGTAAGTAAAATACAAAAGTACTGTCTTTGGAATCTCCACTTCCTGCTCCAGATCCAAGGACATCATATAATATTCATACAGATTGGTAATGCGGACGCCTGCCTCCACACCCAGCTGAAACCAGCGGTAATAATTCTTATCCACCCGGTTGCCCTTGATCAGAAGGGTACAGATCTCCTTGATGATTCGCTCATCCCGGGTCTTTTCATAACAGTTTTCCAGAATTTTATATAATAATGGGGAGAATTCCTTCACCTTACCGGACAGATAATACACCTGCTCTAACAAATCCGATGTCAGAATTCCCTTTTTATTGCCATAATAAAGCACCTGCAGCTCAAATCGCTCCAGTTTCCGCAAAAGTGCCGGGTTCCTGTTCAAAAGCTGCATAGCTTCAAAATAAAGAATGGGACTGCGACAGCCCTGTGCAAACTGCTCCTCCAAGAAAAACCATTTTGTGGTAACATTCCTCTCCAATTCCCCGGACACATACAAAAGCAGCCAGGCCACACGCCAGGACCGGCCTCTCTCCAGATACATCCGCTCTATCTGAGCAGCCACCTGCTTTGTGAAGGCTTCATCCTTGCGAATCAGGGTGGATAAATATAAATGATAGGCCTCCAATTCCGGCGATATCTCCTCCGCTCCGTCACTGAAATGCTCCAGTATCCAACCGGCCTCACTATACCGGTCCGCCGTAATCAAAATATGTGCAAAGAATAATTTTGCCCCAATGTCCCCTTCGTCCAGGCTCATCATCCGCTGAACCAACTGATCCGTTTCCTTCAGCCAATTGGCGGTACTCATCTCTTTTCTTCGAAATGCCTGATAAACATCCGTCAACTTTACATTGCATTTTCTCTTTTCCCGACGGGTATCCCTTCCGGGGATCCTGATTCCGGATAAATACACCTCCACCGGAACTTCTACAAAAGCCTCATTATCCCAAAGAATGATCTTGCCAAAATTCTTCCCCGCATGCAGCTTTTCACTATCTATATAGATGGACAATTTATACCGATTGCCCAGAAAATCATCATCTGTAATAATTTCCTTTTCTACAAACAGAAAGTCACCGTCCGTTTCCACATCCAGACGGGTATATCCCCAGCCATTGCGTATAATCCCTAAAGAAAGCTCCGCCACATCCATAGGATTGTCCATGGTCAACAGGGATTCCTCCACAAAATACTTCATTCTTTGCTTTTTTCCTGCTGCGATCAGGAATTGATCCATATTGTGTTCACTGCGTTTCACACCGGAAAATGCCTGATAACATTGATACAACTGGGGTTCCTTTTCCCGAATCATTTCCCCAAACAAAGGCGAATAGAACACGCCCAACGCCTCCTGCCAGTCCGCCTTGGCCAGACTGTTAAACTGTATCAGATTGCTGATTGCACCCTGACTGGTCCAGATCTCTTCCTGTCCGGGACGCACCTCGTAAGGCAGCACATACTGCCCCTGATTACTGAGGATCAAAAATTCTCCCCTACAGACCTCATCCGCTTCCATATGCTCACCCCGAAACCGAAAATGAACCTCCTCTGTTCCGGAAAAATTCTTGGTAACACACTCCATACGGGAATCCGACGACAAAATATATCCGTACACATACTTTTCTTCCGGCGCATGCAGCTGGAAGCTATCCTCATATACCTGCCCCGGCCAAAGAGAAATTTCCAGCTTATCCACCTGGTCTCCATTGTAGGAAAAGTGAATGGGCGTCCGGTTAAAATCGAATTTTTCTTCTAAAATAACATCTAAGATTTCCCGCATTTGTTCGTTCCTTTCTGCATGGTTCATTATATATGATTATAACGTAAAACCGCCCGAAAGACAATTGCCTTTCGGGCGGTTTATATATATTCTACACCACCAGCAGCCCTGCTCCCATCAGGATACATACCTGCAAAAAGATTGTTACGATGGAGCCAATACTGGTCCATACCACAAGCTGTGTTGCCAACTGTTCGTCATTGCCCATGGAGCCGGCCATAACTGCACTGGACACCGCCACCGGGGAGCCAAAAAGGGCAATCAATGCCGGGAATTCATTGACACCGCAGGTCAGAAGATTGGTGTACTTGCTTAACAAAATTGCTACACCGATTCCCAATAAAGGTGCCAGCACGATACGAGAAAGGGTTCCTACCGCGATTTCCTTTTTCAAGCCTTTGACTGCGGAGAACTCGAACTGCCCGCCCATTACGATCAATGCCAATGGAGACGCCATGGACTTTAAATTATTAGCAGCCGTATATAGGAATTTTGTCTGCTTATTCAAGGCAAATATTACTTCTCCGAAAAGTTCCATCTGCAAGGTGCGGATTCCAAGACACACAAGTCCCAGCACCACACCGATGATCAGCGGATTCTTGGCGATATTCAACAGTACATTTTTGATACTGCTCTTCCAGTCCCCTGTTTGCTCTAAAAATACGGTAAGTGAAATCACCGCCAGCATATTAAACACCGGAATTGTAAAAGCAGACACAACAGCTGCAACACCCATGGCTTCATTGCTTCCTAATGCACCTGCCAGGGATAGCCCGATGATGGCGAAATTACTGCGGAAGGCACATTGCCAGAGCACGCCCCTTCTCTTAGCCACGTCCGTTGTAAGCACTGCCAGCAAAAGACCAAGAAAGAAGATGGGCACGATCATGAGCACGCAGTAAATAACAATATCCCAGGGAATTACCGCAAAGCTTTGAATATCATATACATTTATG
>JAZUCP010000029.1:0-3574 GCA_045639165.1 Acetatifactor sp.
CGGACATTTTGCTTATTTAAAGATTGCAGAAGGATGCAATAAGCATTGTACTTATTGTATCATTCCCAAAGTCAGAGGGAATTTCAGGAGTGTTCCCATGGAGAATCTGATCAGTCAGGCTAGGAAGCTTGCTGAAAAAGGAGTCAAGGAGCTGATTCTGGTTGCCCAGGAAACCACTCTTTACGGGATGGATCTCTATGGAGAAAAGTCCCTGCCAAAGCTTTTGCATGAGCTGGCTCAGATAGAGGGGATTTATTGGATTCGTATTTTATACTGCTATCCGGAAGAGATTACGGACGAATTGATACAGACCATTAAGGAAGAACCCAAGGTCTGTCATTATCTGGATATCCCTATCCAGCATGCTTCCGACAGGATTTTGAAGCGCATGGGTAGAAGGACCAATCAGCAGCAGCTTCGGGATATGATCGAAAAGCTGCGGGAAGAAATACCGGATATTTGTCTGCGAACCACTCTGATCACAGGATTTCCGGGGGAAACAGAGGAAGATCATGAGGAATTGATGCAGTTTATCAATGATATGGAATTTGACAGGCTGGGTGCGTTTACATATTCTCAGGAAGAGGATACTGCGGCCGCTATTATGCCGGATCAGATTGAGGAAGAGATTAAACTGGAAAGACAGCAGGATATCATGGAGCTGCAGCAGGAGATTGCCTTTGAAAAAGCGGAAGATATGGTTGGTAGAGTACTCGTGGTTATGATTGAAGGAAAAGTGGCCGATGAGGATGTTTATGTGGCCAGAACCTACCGGGATGCTCCCAATGTGGACGGATACCTTTTCTTAAATACCACTGCAATCTTGATGACGGGGGATCTGGTTAAGGTTAAGGTCATTGATTCCAATGAATATGATTTGGTGGGAGAGATGTATTACGAGGAGGACTAAGTTTGAAATGAATATGAATTTGCCGAATAAATTAACAATTATCAGAATGGTTATGATTGTACCTTTTATTATCTGTCTGTTGTTTGGATTTGATTTTGTGGCGCTTGCATTATTTATTGTTGCCAGTTTGACAGACCTTTTGGATGGCAAAATTGCCAGAAAATATAATTTAGTGACCAATTTTGGAAAATTTATGGACCCTCTTGCGGATAAACTGCTGGTATGTTCGGCGATGATCGTATTGGTAGAGATGGGACGGATTCCGTCCTGGATTGTGATCATCATTATCAGCCGGGAATTTATTATCAGTGGCTTCAGACTCATTGCATCGGACAATGGTGTGGTGATCGCTGCAAGCTATTGGGGAAAGGTAAAAACCGTATTCCAGATCATTATGATCTGTCTGATGATCGCTAATATTGGTATATTCTCCATCATAACAGATATCGTTATGTGGATTGCACTGATTCTGACAGTGGTATCCTTATTGGATTATCTGAATAAAAATAAGGCTGTGATGAAAGAAACCAAATAATCATGATGTTATGCAAAGTTTGGAAGTTGAAAAGAGGAAGGTTATGAATCAGGAGAATGACTTAGCGGTGGAATATGAAGTGGTAGAGCTCTTGCAGAAGAATCACTTAAAGGTGACTTTTGCGGAATCCTGTACAGGTGGACTGCTTTCAGCCCGCCTGGTAAACGTGCCGGGGGCTTCTGAGGTCTTTAAATCCAGTGTGGTAACTTATTCCAACAAAGCAAAACGAAAGCTTCTGGGCGTCAATAAATGCACGCTGAAGGAATTTGGAGCAGTCAGCTCCCAGACTGCCTCCGAGATGGCCATGGGAGCCATGAGAAAGCTTAAGGCCGATGTGGCAGTGAGTATTACCGGAATTGCAGGTCCGGGAGGCGGTACGGACAAAAAGCCGGTGGGTTTGGTTTATATTGCCTGCAATGTACTGGGTAATGTTACTGTAAAAGAATGTCGCTTCAGTGGGGAACGTCTGGATATCCGTATGGCCAGCGTGGAGGAGGCTCTGAAGCTTATGAAGGAGTGCCTGGAGGCACAGTTTCATAATTAGAAATGAAAGCGAAGAAACTCTTCACAGGATTATATTCTGTGGAGAGTAATTTTTTTGGATTTTCTCTTGTATAAAATGTGAACTTATGATATATTATTAGTATAAAAATATTTGGATGAATTTGGTGAATTTAAAGATGTATTGAGGGATTTTTATGGGACAATATATGATGTAAACTAAATTTACAAAGAAAATTCAGAAAAACAATTGACAAAACCGAACAAATGTTTTATTCTATAATAAGAACATTTGTTCTTGAAAAGGAGATCAAATATGGAGAAGAATGAAAAATTAAGAGCATTGGACGCGGCCATCAGCCAGATAGAAAAGCAGTATGGAAAAGGTGCGGTTATGAAGTTGGGCGACCCTTCTGCACAGATGAATGTGGAGACAATTCCCACAGGCTCACTGAGTCTGGATATTGCATTGGGATTGGGCGGTATTCCCAAGGGAAGAATTATTGAGATCTATGGACCGGAATCCAGTGGTAAGACTACCGTTACCCTGCATATGATCGCAGAAGTGCAGAAGAGAGGTGGTATTGCCGGTTTTATTGATGCTGAGCATGCTCTTGATCCCGTATATGCGAAGAATATCGGCGTTGATATTGACAATTTATATATTTCACAGCCGGACAATGGAGAACAGGCATTGGAGATCACTGAGACCATGGTTCGTTCCGGTGCAATTGATATCGTAGTAGTGGACTCCGTTGCGGCACTGGTTCCAAAGGCAGAAATCGATGGAGATATGGGAGATTCCCACGTGGGATTACAGGCGAGATTGATGTCACAGGCACTTCGTAAGCTGACTGCAGTGATCAGTAAGTCTAATTGTACGGTTATTTTTATTAACCAGTTACGTGAAAAGGTAGGTGTTATGTTCGGGAATCCGGAAACTACAACCGGTGGTCGTGCATTGAAGTTCTACTCTTCCGTACGTCTTGATGTCAGAAGGATCGAATCCCTGAAGCAGGGCGGTGAAGTGATCGGTAACAGAACCAGAGTTAAAGTTGTGAAGAATAAGATCGCTCCTCCATTTAAGGAAGCTGAGTTTGATATTATGTTTGGAGAAGGTATCTCTACGGTAGGAGATATTCTGGATCTGGCGGCAAGTTGCGATGTGGTGAATAAATCCGGTGCATGGTATGCATACATGGGTAACAAGATTGGTCAGGGCCGGGAGAATGCAAAACAGTATCTGAAGGATCATCCGGAAGTTCTCTCTGAGATTGAGAATAAGGTTCGTATCCATTACAATCTGAATGGAGCGAATGTAGAGGCAGAAGATAAGTAATATGACTGTTACGGAGCTGGTCCCTGTATCCAAGGGACGATATAAGGTTTACATTGATCAGGAGTTCGCCTTTGTGTTATACAAAGGCGAATTACACTTATATAAGTTGGAAGCAGGCAGGAAGGTGGATGCTTCCAACTATCAGGAAATTTTACATAAGGTCCTTCCCAAACGAGCCAAGCTCAGAGCTATGAATTTACTGCAGAAGAGGACGTATACCACCAAGCAGTTACGAGATAAGCTGAAAGAAGGCTATTATCCCCAGGAGGTGATAGAGGAAGCCATTTCC
>JAZUCP010000030.1:0-2680 GCA_045639165.1 Acetatifactor sp.
GGTCAGTGGATGTGTGAAGATCCCCCGGTTGATTATTGGTATAACTGCCGGGGGATTGTTATAATGAGGTGCAGTTTAATGTAATCTATGGGAAGTTTTTGGGAGTGGTCAGACGAAAATAGAAAAATAAAGGGTTTCATATGCCTGAAAACGAGGAAAATATGTGGATTGGTAGGACGAAAGTGAAGAAAATAAGAGTTTCGTACGACTAAAGGAGTAAAAAAACACAGGAATTAGTAGGACGAAAGTGGGAAAAATGAGAGTATCGTCTGACTGCAGCAGTGAAAAACACTGAATTTAGGCAGACGAAATTAAGGAAAATGATTGAATCGTCCGCAAATCAAGTTTATGTTGGCAAAATAACTACAAAATGTAGCATAAAATAAAGATTACAGTTTTGCATATATTTATACTGGATTTTGGGACATAAATGTTTTACAATAAAACTATCTTATAAATACATTTCATGGAATAGTATCAAACATAAGAGAATATCAGTTGACTGAAAGGTGTCAGAATTCTATTTCGAAGCCCTGCTTCTGCGGCCACAATCAACTGCAGTAAAAAGCGGCAGCATTGAAGGAAGGTTATATCATTCAAGTGAAAGTTGATTGCAGAAAAATTATGTATTCAAGAGTTTATGTAGAAATCACCAATATTTGTAATATGCACTGTTCTTTTTGTCATGGACATGGAAGAGCTCTTCGGCAAATGAGCTATGAAGAGTTTCTCCATATCCTGGAGCAATTGTCAGGGCAGACCAAATATATTTATTATCATCTTATGGGGGAGCCGCTGATGCACCCTCAGCTTTGTTCTTTTATTAAGGCGGCTTGCCGGAGAGACTTTCAATCTGTAATTACCACCAATGGGACTCTGCTTGGCTTGCGGGGAGCGGAGTTGCTTGATTCCGGTGTCTATAAAGTCAATATATCCATTCATAGTTTTGAGGGAGAGGATGAAAAGTATTTCGAAAACTATATGGAGCAGGTGACGACGTTTGCAGATGTGGCATCCAGAATGGGGATTATCGTGGTACTCAGGTTGTGGAATCGGGGATATGATGAGGGACGTAATGACAAGATCCTTTCCTATCTTAAGAATAGACTGTCCGGAGAGTGGGCAGAGAATACAAAAGGAATCCGTATCCGCAAGAAGCTTCATTTGGAATGGGGAGATCGATTTGAATGGCCGGATAAAGAGGCGAAGGATTACGGGGATCGTGTATTTTGTTATGGTTTAAGGGATCACTTCGGCATCCTTTGTGACGGGTCGGTGGTGCCTTGCTGTCTGGACAGCGATGGGGTGATCACCTTGGGAAATATTTTTGAGGAGTCTATAACAGATATTCTTTCGTCCCAGAGAGCAAAAAACATTGCCTGTGGATTCGAGAAGCACCTTGCGGTGGAAGAGTTGTGCAGAAAATGTGGATATGCACAACGCTTTCGCTGACTTAAGGATTCATATTACACATACGGATTCTGAATTTTTGGACAAAGAGTTGTAACCTTCTGTCGACTTGTGCTGTCATATAAGTAGAAAGGAGCGAGCGTATGGAAGACAATCAAATTATCGAATTATATTGGCAGCGTTCGGAAAGCGCCATTACAGAAACTTCCAAGAAATACAGCAGATTGCTGGTGAGTATTGCCTTAAATATTTTAGGCAATTATTCTGATGCGGAAGAATGTGAAAATGATACATATATCGCAGTCTGGAATAGTATTCCGCCTACAAGACCCAATGTGTTTTCAGCTTTTTTAAGCAAGATCGTGCGAAATATCTCCATCAATCGTTACGAATATAATCGGGCGAAGAAAAGAAACAGTGAATACGACCTTATTTTGTCAGAGCTTGAGGAATGTGTGGCCTCTACGGCTTCGGTGGAAGAGACTTATGTAGCAGGGGAGATTGCTTCGTATATTGATGATTTTCTGAAAACACAGAAGCAGGAAACAAGGGTGATCTTCGTGAGACGATATTGGTATGCAGATTCGGTGAAGGATATATCCAAAAGGATGAAAATATCGGAAAGTAAGGTCAAAACGGTTTTGTTCCGAACTCGAAAAGAATTGCAACTGTATCTTGCTGAAAGGGAGGTGCTGGTATGACAGGGAGAGAATTGTTTCAGGAGATTGGAAACATCCGTGAGGAATATATTACAGAAGCAGAAAACTTTCGGAAGGTAAATAGCAATGGCATGGCGGTATGGAGCAGGAAGGTAGCAGGATCCCCATCTTTTAGAAGAACTTTGTCTGCAGCGGCATGTCTGGTGATTTGTGCAGGGCTGGTATTTACGGTACAAAAGCTGGGAGTAAGAAAGGATGCCGCAACAGAATCCGTCAGAGATTATGAGAATGCAGTTATGGAGATGGCTGTAGCAGAGTCGTCAGTCGCTCAGAATACTGCATCCGGTCAGGAAAAAAAGACAGAAGCCATGGAGACAAGACCGGAGACAGAGGCAAATATAAAACCGGAGACTGGGTCGGAAGAAGCAAAACAGAAAATGGCTTCTTATCCGAATAAATATGAAGATATCCTGAAGCTGGAAGGTGTGTTTATACTGGTTCATGGGGAGGTAGAAAAAGGGCAGGAAATCTGGGATGCATTTGTGCGGTCTGTGGACTTGGGAGAAGCAGCACAGGCAGAGATCAGCCGCTTTACGGTGGAAGGTGCTCCC
>JAZUCP010000031.1:0-2279 GCA_045639165.1 Acetatifactor sp.
AACTTACAAATACTTATAAGTTAAGACTTAAAGAAGGGGTGGTTTATTAATGAAGGAACTGATCATATGGCTGGTATTGTTGATTCTCTTTATCGGTATGGAAGCAGCAACTTTAGGTCTCACAAGTATTTGGTTTGCGGGCGGTGCGTTGGCTGCCATGATTGCAGCAGCGTTAAATGCACCTGTGTGGCTCCAGGTAATTGTGTTCCTGATCATTGCACTTGTACTTTTGATTTTTACCAGACCGGTAGCGGTGAAGTACTTTAATAAGGACAGGGTTAAGACCAATGTTAACAGTGTGATTGGTAAGCAGGCTATCGTAACAGCCGAGATTGATAATCTTCAGGCAACGGGAAAGGTGGTTGTCAGCGGACAGGAGTGGAGTGCCAGAAGCTGTGAAGAAGGGGTTATCATTCCGGAAGGATCGGTAGTTGAAGTGGAAGCCGTCAGTGGTGTGAAGCTGATGGTTCGCAAAAAGGAAATGTAACTGTAGTCAGACAAAGAGCCAGTTGGCAGAACGGAGGAAATTATGTTACCTATTGTTGTAGTAGTATTATTTATTCTGGTACTGTTGATCCTTGTATCCTGTATCAAGATCGTACCTCAAGCACAGGCGTATGTTATCGAACGTCTTGGTGCTTATCAGGGAACCTGGGATGTAGGCTTCCATGTAAAACTGCCTATTATTGACCGTGTGGCAAGAAGAGTAAACTTGAAGGAACAGGTTGCAGACTTCCCGCCTCAGCCGGTTATTACAAAAGATAATGTTACCATGAGAATCGATACCGTAGTATTTTATCAGATTACAGATTCTAAGCTGTTTACCTATGGTGTGGAAAATCCGATGATGGCTATCGAGAACCTGACAGCAACTACACTTCGTAATATCATTGGTGATCTGGAATTAGACCAGACATTGACATCCAGAGAAACTATTAACACCCAGATGAGATCCGCATTGGATATTGCAACCGATCCATGGGGTATTAAGGTAAATCGTGTTGAATTGAAGAATATTATTCCTCCCGCTGAGATCCAGAATGCAATGGAAAAACAGATGAAGGCAGAGCGTGAAAGACGTGAAGCAGTTACCCGTGCGGAAGGTGAAAAGAGAGCCAAAATTCTTCAGGCAGAAGGTGAAAAGCAGTCTGCGATTCTGAGAGCGGAAGCTGAGAAACAGTCAGCAATCCTGAAGGCCGAGGCACAGAAGGAAGCGATGATCCGCGAGGCAGAAGGTGAAGCGGAAGCGATCATGAAGGTAAAACAGGCACAGGCTGATGGTATTAAGATGCTGAAGGAAGCAGGAGCTGATGAGGCGGTTCTTAAGATCAAGAGTCTGGAAGCCTTTGAAAAGGTTGCAGACGGTCAGGCAACGACCATCTTGCTGCCGGCAGAGCTGCAGGGTATTGCAAGTCTTGCAACTGCATGGAAGGAAAGTGCAAAGTAAATACAGGGAATGATCCAAATCAGGAAAAACCGAATGTAGAAGGGGCCGTACGGCCCCTTTTAGTGTACTGTTCGTTGATAATTTATCACTGCAATCTAAGGAAATTGATGATTACTCTTGAAAATCAAAAAGGAATGAAGTATAGTAAAAGTGTATATTCATTTTTCGGAAAATGCCGGGAGGATAAATCATGGATTTAAAAGGCAGAGATTTTTTGAAGTTATTAGACTTCACATCGGAAGAAATATTATATTTGGTAGATTATGCGGCAGAATTAAAGGCAAAGAAGAAGAAAGGTATTCCGGTTGATTTTTTGCGTGGTAAAAATATTGCGTTGATTTTTGAGAAGACTAGTACCAGAACCCGCTGTTCCTTTGAAGTGGCGGCCCATGATCTGGGAATGGAGACTACATATTTGGATCCTTCCTGCTCCCAGATCGGTAAAAAAGAAAGTATTGCAGACACCGCAAGAGTTTTGTCCCGTATGTTTGATGGTATTGAATACAGAGGATATGGTCAGGAGATCGTGGAGAAGCTAGCGGAGTATTCCTCAGTTCCGGTATGGAATGGTTTGACGGATGAGTTTCATCCGACCCAGATGCTGGCGGATCTGTTAACCATTAAAGAACATTTCGGCAAGCTGGAAGGGATCAAATTAACATATATGGGTGATGCTCGTTTTAATATGGGTAATTCCTGGATGGTAACCTGTGCGAAAATGGGTATGCATTTTGTGGCTTGTACCAATAAGCACTATTTCCCGGATGCGGCTCTGGTAGAAGAATGTCGCAAAGTTGCAGAGACCACAGGAGCAACCATCACTTTGACCGAA